>JBGSXH010000653.1:0-8986 GCA_041751515.1 Cyclobacteriaceae bacterium
CGTCATGTACCGCATCAAAACTATAACGCTCGATCCATCGGTACAGCTGCTGGCAGGTTTTCATTACCTGATCTGATGGTGCTGCTTTGTAATATGCTGCACAGCCGTACAGCGTAAAGGCCAGGGCATAAATTTGCTTTCTTGTTTCCAGCGGGTTGCATTGAGCATCCACTGTCCAGTAAACTCCTCCATAAGTTTTATCTACAAAACGATCGAAAATAAAGGCAAAAGCCCGACTTGCCAGCTGCAGATATTCCGGTTGCTTCATGGCCAAATAGGCTTCGGAAAAAGTCCATAAAATACGGGCGTTCAAGACAATTCCTTTCGGTGCTGATGTATCAATATTACCAGCATTATCCATTTTGGCAATAAAGCCGCCGTGTTGATGATCCTGCGTTTTGGCTTCCCAAAATTTTAGGATCTCCTGCAACTCCGCTTCTAGCGATTGGCGGAAGAAGGATAGTGCTGGCATTTCCAAAGTATTGGTAATTTCCTCCATGGCTAGAATACTGCTTTTGACTGTACTTCCTGCGTAGCTCTGAATTGCGCATTACGATCAATAATTGCATTAAGTCTTTCAACACTATTGGCAGCACTTAAACCATCTTCCGCAGTATTAAAGGCATAGTCTAACAGCTGATCGATGGTAGTGGAGGCAACGTGCATCCGGGTATCAGATGAGCCGTAGTAGATCAATACCTTGTCATTTTTATCATGGATCCAGCCATTGGTAAATACTACATTGGAGACATCACCAATACGTTCTTCACCTTCGGGTGCAAGAAAATAGCCAGCAGGTTTATGAATTACTTTGGTCGGATCTTCCAGTGCCGTAACAAAAACATACAGAACATACCTCAAACCCGCTGCCGTATTGCGTACGCCATGCGCAAGGTGCAACCAGCCCTTTGTTGTTTTAATAGGTGCAGGGCCCTGTCCATTTTTCACCTCATTAATGGTATGGTATTGCTTGCCTTCTATCACCAGCTCATGGTCTACACGTGCTTTGGTAATGTCGTCGGCCAGTGCAAAGCCAATTCCGCCTCCTTTTCCTGCTTCGATAAAGCTGTCCTGCGGACGGGTATAGAAAGCGTATTTGTCCTTGATAAACTCAGGATGCAATACCACATTGCGTTGCTGAGGGGAAGGACTTTGAAAATCTGCTAGTCTATCCCAGGTTTTCAGGTCTTTGGTTCTTGCAATACCACATTGTGCCAGGGCGGAAGACTCATCTCCCGGCTTGGCATCAGGATCTTTCCTTTCTGTGCAGAAAAGGCCGTAAATCCAGCCGTCTTCATGCTGGGTCAATCGCATATCATAGACATTGACATCCGGCTTCTCGGTTTGCGGCATTTTAATGGGTCTGTCCCAAAACTGGAAGTTGTCGATGCCATTATAGCTTTCTGCTACCGCAAAGAACGATTTTCTATCGGCACCCTCTACACGTACTACCAGCAGGTATTTACCATCTAGTAAAATAGCGCCCGCATTGAAAGTCGCATTGATGCCAAAGCGCTCCATCAGGTAGGGATTGGTTTCCGGATTTAAATCGTAACGCCAGTGCAAGGGTGTATGCTGGGCCGTAAGAATAGGATTGGCGTAGCGCTTAAATATGCCATTGCCTAAACCTTCCTCCTCGTTTACTTTTGACAGTAAATGCTGGTGGTATTGCGTTAATTTTGCCAGCCGCTGTTGATATATATTTTTCATCTTTAATTGATTATATCAATAATTCTTTTCTAAGATTTGTTTTTCCCGGGATGTTGCACCGGGACTATGCTTTGGGTCGTGTGGCATACCAGTGTCATCATCATCGAGTTTATCGTACCACGTTTTCTTTAAAATTACCCCACACACCAGCAGGAGAGCCGAGCCAATAGCAAATTCAAACTGCATCTTCAGTATCAAATAGAAGGGCAGGAGTGTCAGGGCCATTTGTGCTACTATACCGATAATGACATTAAAGGCATCGCGGCCGAAGTTGGTATTCTTCCGGAATGCAGGCGTCTCCTCCTTTACGAGTTGCGCAATCGGCTTCCAAAAGCCCCAGGGCCGTACCTGTCTGTAGAATTTTTTTAGAGTAGCCGTATCTGTTGCAGGAGCGGAATAGGTACCCGCTATGCTTCCTGCCAATGATATGGCAAGTAACAGCGGAAAGTAGTTCAGGTCGAGCCCGTCAAAAAAGAACGGGAAGAATAGCGCCGGTACAATACCCGCAAGCATGCCCCAGAAAAAGCCATTGCTGTTGAAACGCCACCAATACCATTTAAGCACATTCGCAGCAATGTAGCCCCCATAAAGTCCGGAGACAATCCACTGCAATATGCTGTTCACATCTTTGGCGAAAAAGCCCAGAATGACGCTAAGCGCAACGACAACCACACCGACGATATAATTCATTCGCGTAATGCTTGTATTCGAAGCGTTAGGATAAATGTATTTTAAATAGATATCGTTGACAATATAGGCCTGCGCAGCATTTAAGGTGCCGGCAAATGTACCGATGAAGGCTGCCAAAAGCCCCGCTAGTATAAGTCCGAGGATCCCGGTGGGCGCAAAGTTGAGGATTGCTGCCGGCAATATCTGTTCAAAGTCAATGCCGGTTACCGTTTCCAACTGCAATTGCTCATAATTCAATAGCGCTAAAATGGTGAAGCCCACAATCATCAGGTAACGGCTGGGAATCAGTACTGCCATCACAAAAGCACTCATCTTAGCGGCATCCTTCGGCGAGCGGGTCGATAAGATTTTTTGCATATCATAGTTCGGTGTCGGGCCTGATAAACTTGCCAACACACCTTTGAAAAGCATCAGCGAAAAGAAAATGCCAAACAGGGAAAAACCATCCGTTTGTATTTTGTCATTGACATCATTAATAATGCCGCTCCAGTCCATGTTCAGGGTAGCGCCGAAAGCCGGGGTCATCCAGCCCTCAGGCACGTTCAGTTCTGCGATTTCAAGATTTTGCATCGCCATAAAGCCAATGGCAACAGCCCCAACCGTCATAATGACGAACTGCAAAACATCTGCCCAGACAATACTGGCCATGCCACCTAAAATAGAATAAAATACCGCAAAGGAGGTGAACACAATGCCATAGAAGTGCGGCACATATTGCGGTGCAATGTGAAAGGGTATATACGCTGCTATCGCCGACCAGGGAATGAATATCTCAACAAATTTCCCCAGGCCAATGAAGCCATAAGCCAGAAAACCCAGGCAGCTGAGCAATGCGAAAACTACGACTATACTATGTGATTTGCTGGTTCCTTTTCCTTCCCCGAATCTTGTCAGCATCCATTCTGCACCCGTCGTAACGTTAGATCGGCGCAGCCAGACGGCCAAAAACATCATCAGAAACACTTGATTGAAGGAAGGCCAGAGCCATGGTATCCATATGCTCTTAAAGCCATAAACAAAAGCCAGCATGACCATCCACATGGTGCCCGAAATATCGAACATGCCCGATGCATTGGAAACACCCAAGGCGTACCAGGGCAGGGTCTTTCCGCCCAGCAAATAGGCGGTTTTATCTGCTTTTGCCCGCTTTTTTAAAACTAATCCTATAGCGGCAATAGCAGCCAGGTACAGTAGGATAATGCTGAAATCGATTGCAGATAAAATCATAAGCCTAAGCCCTCGATGTGATTAGTTTTGTTTATTTGAAGCGCATCAAAAATGCTGCCATTGAACACATTAGTCGTTTGGAAGCAATATGCTAGCTTTCGCTTTCTATGTCTCAAATGTATGCCATTCGGCTTTAAATAACATAGTACATTTTTATCAAAAATTTGCTCAAAAATTAATTTTATTAAGGGGTAATGAAGTTCTAGGTGGGATTGTCGTCATATTAATCCCAGCATCTTGAAATGCATTTAATTTGGCTGAAGTGGCTATTGGCAGGTTTCTATAGGCTGTTGTGGAGTATATTAAAATACTTATGATCTTTTTCTTAAACTTATTTGGTGTTTTGTCATTTAAAGTAACATATTAGTACCTTGAATTGGACTATTGACTTATATCAACATCGTGATAGTACTTATTTGTCATTGGCTGTATATTTATGAATAATATTTACAGGGAAATAACACCACTGAATCCAGGCGATTGCTTTACATTCTTCAAGCGGAATAAAGCATGTTTTGACTTTCCGCTGCACTTTCATGAAGAATTTGAGCTTAATTATATTGTCAATGCAGCAGGTGCCAAGCGCATTGTGGGTGATAATATAGAGGTTATCCAGCAATTGGATTTGGTTTTGGTAGGCAGCAATCTGTCGCATGCCTGGTTTACGCATGAATGTACGAATGGCGATATTTCTGAAATTACTGTGCAGTTCCATCGCGATTTATTTGATGATAAATTGCTCAGGCGCAATCAGCTTAGTCACATTCGCGCTTTGCTGGACAGCGCTTCCCGCGGCATTTCTTTTTCACAGCAAACAATTGCCGCTTTTGCTCCACGCCTCGATCTGCTGACTACCAAAAGTGGCTTTGATTCTGTACTTGAGTTGTTATCGCTTCTGCATGATCTGTCGCTAAGCAGGGACATGCATATGCTTGCCAGCAGTGCATTCAGTAATGATAAACTGAATTATAACAGCAGGAGAATTGAAAAAGCTTATGATTATATGCAAACGCATTATGATAAGGATGTATCCCTTGCGGACGTCGCTAAAACCGTCAACATGTCAGAAGTATCCTTCAGCCGCTTTATCAAAAAACGAACCGGTAGGACTTTCGTGGACAGTCTCAACGAAATAAGGCTCGGACATGCCTCGAGACTTTTGATTGATACCACACAAACGATTGCTGAAATTTCCTTTAAATGTGGTTTCAACAACCTTTCCTATTTCAATAGAATTTTCCGTAAAAAAAATGGCTGTACACCGACGGAATTCAGACTTAATTATTCTGGTGTGAAGGTATTTATATAGCTAAATAGTGCTCTGCAAATTCAGAATTGGAAACATTACAAAATATTATTCTTTGAACCGCACCTTTTAATTAATAACTTGTAGGTATGATTGTAGAATTCATTAATATAATTTAACACAGAGTTCTTTTATGAATGCGCTATTTACATAGCCAACATTGAAGCTTTTATGAAGCAAATTATAAGTGTTTTTAAATATTATAGGTTGAGGATACTATGGTTTTTCCTGGTAGGAATGGGTAATGCCATTTTTGCACAAGACCAAAGTCTCCAAAATACCGCTTATAATTTTTCCTTAATAGATATTAATATCGGACTTTCCCAGAGTCAGGTGAATGCCTTTTTGAAAGATGATAAAGGATTTATATGGATAGGAACCAGTTCTGGTCTGAACCGATTTGATGGATATGAGATAAAAACCTACAAATACAATGTTTCTGATAGCAACTCCATCAGAGGGAATGATATTCTGGCACTGTATGAGGGGCCTCAAAATACAATGTGGATTCAGACCACGCTTGGTTTTGATATTTATGATCCCGAAACAGATGCATTTTCTTCTCATTCTCCCGCTTATCTGGATAGTCTGAACTTTAGCATGGCTGAAATCAGCCAGCTCTACCATAATGGTAATGGAATCTTTTGGCTGCTGACGCAAAATGGCGTAGTTTTTAAAATTGTAGAGGAGGGAAAAAATATCAATAGCATTCAAACGATTGCGCTTCACAGCAGAAAGGCCCGCATTGCTCAGGTGCAACAGGCCGACGATGAAAATGTTTGGGTGCTGTACCGGGATGGGCTGTTGCAGCTAGTCGGGATGAATGGAGAAGTGTCGGCGACTTACAACCAAATTGAACAACATTTCGATGGTCGGTTACATGACTTTGAGTTTTACCCTGACAGTGATGGAGCGCTTTGGGTTTATATTCCGAAAACAGATTTTGGTGCACTCTATTTTAGCCCGGAAACACAGGAAATACGACATTTTCATAAAAATGTGGCATTTCATACCATCAATAATAATATCGTCAATAGCATTATTGAGAATAATCCAGGTGAAATCTGGATCGGTACCGACCATGGTGGTATCAATGTTATTGATAAACCGCAATTTAGTGTTAGATACATTACTCATAATCCAGAGATTGAAAATAGTCTGGCTCATAACAGCGTCTACACCATGTTTAAGGACAATGCAGGTGTTATTTGGGTAGGAACTTATAAGAATGGAGTAAACTATTTTCACCCGGATATGACAAGGTTTTACCACTATAAAAACTATGTCAAAGAGCCCGAAAGTCTTCCTTATGACGATATCAATGCGTTTGCAGAAGATGAACATGGTAACCTTTGGATTGGCACCAATGGTAAAGGTCTGATTTATTTTGACAGGGAACATCAAACATTTAAGCATTACCGACACGATCCCAAAGACCCCAACAGCCTGAGTGCCGATGTGATTGTCAGCCTGCTGGTTGACAAGGACCACAGTCTATGGGTGGGCACCTATATCGGTGGTTTGAATCGGTTTGATGGGGAAAAGTTTACGCATTATAGGCATGATCCTTTGGACAGCAGCAGTATTGCCAACAACAGTATCTGGGAAATGATGGAGGACTCACAAGGTAATTTATGGATAGGAACCCATGCGGCCGGCCTGGAATTGTATGACAGAAAAAATGATGGTTTCATCCATTATAATATAGGTGGCCCCTTTGGCATTCATTCCAATTATATAGCGGAGATTGCCGAGGATGCTCAGGGGAATTTGTGGTTGGGCGGAGGTTATGGACTAGATGTTATCAATCCTAATAACAACAAGGTGCGACACTACCTGAATGAACCCGGAAATCCGCAAAGCCTGATCAATAATCGTATCCTTTCTATTTTGAAAGACAGCCGAGATAATATGTGGATAGGCACCCAGGAAGGGCTTTCGTTATTTGATGCTGAGCAGGAAAATTTTAAGCATTTTACCATGGCCGATGGTTTGCCTAATAATACCATCATGAGCATCTTAGAGCAGGATGCTTCTAATTTTTGGTTAAGTACTGCCAAAGGTATAGCCCACATGACGCTGTTGGAGGATGGTAAAGTCCGGTTTCGAAATTATGATAGGGGTGATGGCCTTCAGGGACAAATTTTCAATGAAAGCGCTGCTTTAAAAACCAGAAATCAGGAAATGGTATTTGGCGGCCCAAATGGGTTTAATTTATTTAGTCCGCAGGACTTAAAGAGCAATTCCCAAATTGCAGCTGTTGTATTTACAGATTTCCAACTATTTAACGAGTCGATAAGCCCTGGAGAGACATATAATGGCAGAACATTGCTGGAGAAGGCTTTGTCGCATACGGAAAGTATCCGCCTGCGGCATAATGAAAATGTTTTTTCCATCGCTTTTGCTGCCCTGAATTTTGTTCACCCTGATAAGAACCGATACCGATATCAGCTGGAAGGTTTTGATAAAGAATGGCTTTCTGCCGGCAATACCCGAAGAGTAAGTTATACAAACCTTGACCCTGGGCACTATAAATTTAAGGTCGTAGCATCCAATAATGATGGTGTCTGGAACGACTCAACTACAAGTATCAATATTGTGGTACTGGCCCCTTTTTGGCGGACGAATGCTGCATATTTCCTTTATTTTTTACTGATAGTAGCTGCCGTAATTATAGGCAGGCGTGTGATGTTGCAAAGGGCCAAGGCAAGATTTGCACTACAACAGGAGCGAAGGGAGGCCAAACAATTGCATGAACTCGATCTGATGAAGATCAGGTTTTTTACCAATGTCAGCCATGAATTCCGTACGCCACTTGCGCTTATTCTCGCGCCATTGGAACGGCTGATGGAAAACGGCTATAATGCCAACAATGCAGCACATGCAAATAGACAGTATCAGATGATGCAGCGCAACGCCAAACGCCTGCTCAATCTGGTCAACCAATTGCTGGATTTCAGAAAGATAGAAGTAGAAGGTTTAAAGTTTATGCCGTCGGAAGGGAATATCATTAAATTCATTGAGCAGTCGGTTTATTCTTTTTCAGAATTGTCAGAGAAAAAACATATTCAGCTGAGCTTTAAAAGTGATTTGGAAGCGCTGCATGCTGCTTTCGATATGGAT
This sequence comes from Cyclobacteriaceae bacterium, assembly GCA_041751515.1. Classification (GTDB taxonomy): domain Bacteria; phylum Bacteroidota; class Bacteroidia; order Cytophagales; family Cyclobacteriaceae; genus JBGSXH01. The sequence goes on from JBGSXH010000653.1 coordinate 8,057, forward strand.
AAACTCGAGAAGATACTTTTCAATCTTCTTTCAAATGCTTTTAAATTTACCCCTGAAAATGGCTCTATCGAGGTAATTGTAGATACCCTGGCTAAGGATTTGAAGGAGGAAGCTGCTGTGCAACATGTGCGCATACGCGTCATTGATACGGGTATAGGCATTCCGGAAGAGCAACAGAAAAACGTCTTTGAACGCTTCTTCAGGCATGATGTACCCGACAATATCATTAACCAGGGCAGCGGCATTGGATTGTCTATCGTGAAAGAATTTGTGAAAATTCATGATGGGACAATTACTGTTGACAGCCAACCTGGAAAGGGAAGTTGCTTTACGGTCGTTTTACAAGTGAAAGCCTCAGCTGAATCGCTCAAGTTAAGGCCTAAAGATCCACCAGAAGTTGTTGGTACAATCATCAAGCACCACAAGGAAGATGTTTCCCATAGTGGATTGATAAAGCCGGAGGGTACCCCGCACCATCGCAATATGTTGCCCAAGGTTTTGCTGGTAGAAGATAATGAGGACTTTCTGCTTTATCTGGAAGACAATTTGCGTGAGTATTTTAGTATAATAACGGCTAAAAATGGTCGTGAAGGTTGGCAAAAAGCCTTGTCAAATGCGCCAGATTTAATGGTAAGCGACATTATGATGCCCGAAATGAATGGCATAGCCCTCTGCGATAAAATCAAAAGCGATCCACGGACTTCCCATATTCCAGTGGTTTTACTGACGGCCCACTCCGGAGAAGAAAGTAAGCTAAGGGGCTTAAAGACGGGAGCCAGCGATTACATCACCAAGCCATTTAACTTCGAATTACTGCTTTCTCGGCTGAATAATCTTATCAAACAGAAGCAACTGTTCAAGAAAGTCTACGAAAAGAAAATCAGTGCGCAAACCAGCGAGGCAGAGATTGTATCGATGGACGATAAGCTT
>JBGSXH010000654.1:0-4060 GCA_041751515.1 Cyclobacteriaceae bacterium
CTGCGTACATCAACACCATACTTTTCATGATAATACTCACACCAGCGCTCTCCTGCCTGTTTGCTGATGCCATAGACAGTATTAGGGTCCATAATGGTATGTTGTGGCGTCTGATCTGCAGGAGTGTTTGGGCCAAATACCGCAATGGAACTGGGCCAGTACACCTTTTTTAGTGAGAGTTCACGAGCAAGATCCAAAACATTGATTAATCCTTCCATATTGAGCTTCCAGGCGAGTTTTGGGTTTTTTTCTCCGGTTGCAGATAAAAGTGCAGCCAGATTGTAGACCTGAGTGATCTCATATTGCCGACATATGCCTTCTATAGCTGTTTTATCCAGCACGTTGAGCTTTTCAAAAGGACCATTGGCAATCGCTTCAACAGCATCATTCAAGTCGCTGGCCACTACATTATTCGCTCCAAATTTCTCTCTTAAGCTCAAAACCAATTCAGAGCCCAATTGTCCACAGGCGCCGATCACTAATATTTTTTCCATTGTTTTGGGGTTGATTCCGGCTGCGAAATTACGAATATTTTTTGGCTTGAAAACGTTTGGAGCTAACAGTTGTTCGGAACAGTGAATTAATTTTGGTTCATCAGCCTTTAAGTAATTAAAGATGCTGAGATTTAGAATAAAAAGACTGGGTCTGGAAATATGTAGTCTTTTGCTTACTTTCGTTAAACTTTAGAGACTTAAATAAAATATTTATGTTTGATACGCTAAAACCAAAATTAGAAAAAGAACTGGCAGATATTAAGGAAGCTGGTTTATATAAAAACGAAAGGGTAATAACTACGCCGCAAGGTGCTGTCATTAAGACGGATAAAGGCAAAGAGGTTATAAATTTTTGTGCCAATAATTACCTCGGACTATCGTCCCATCCGAAAGTGGTTGCTGCTGCGCAGAAAGCCATTGATACGCACGGTTTTGGAATGTCTTCTGTACGATTTATTTGTGGCACGCAAGATATCCATAAAGAATTAGAGGCAAAACTTTCTGAATTTTTAGGCACAGAAGATACCATTCTTTATGCCGCCGCTTTTGATGCCAATGGGGGCGTATTTGAGCCATTGCTCGGTCCCGATGACGCCATTATTTCTGATGCACTCAATCACGCTTCTATTATCGATGGCGTGCGACTCTGCAAAGCAAAGCGCTACAGATACAATCATAATGACATGGCAGATCTTGAAGCCAAATTAATAGAAGCCAATGAAGCAGGAGTCGAAAACAAAATTATTGTAACAGATGGTGTGTTCAGCATGGATGGCACGATCGCGCAGCTCGATAAGATTTGTGACCTGGCAGAGCAATACAAAGCTTTGGTGATGACCGATGAATGTCATTCTACTGGTTTTGTAGGAAAGACCGGTCGTGGCGTGCATGAACATTGCGATGTCATGGGTAGAGTAGACATCATTACAGGGACGCTTGGGAAGGCGTTGGGAGGCGCTTCCGGAGGATTTACTGCTGCGAGAAAAGAGATTGTCGACTTATTACGCCAGCGTTCAAGACCCTACCTATTTAGCAATACCTTAGCCCCTTCAATTACCGGTGCCTCTATAGAAGTGCTGAAAATGCTTTCGGAAACTACCGAACTACGGGATAAGCTGGAAGACAATACGGTTTATTTCCGCAAGGCAATGACGGAGGCGGGCTTTGATATTAAGCCTGGTGAGCATGCTATTGTGCCCATCATGCTCTACGAAGCACCATTGTCGCAAAAATTTGCTGAAAAGCTTTTAGAAAAGGGTATATATGTTATCGGGTTTTACTACCCAGTGGTGCCCAAAGGGCAGGCTAGAATAAGGGTACAGATTTCAGCTGTTCACGATCGTGAACATTTAGATAAAGCAATTAAGGCGTTCAAAGAAGTAGGTAAAGAATTGGGTGTAATTTGATGTTCCCGATGCTTTAAAAAATCTTCACCTAAAAAGATATAATAAGCTAATCAGGAGGGGAGTGTGTTTCTTCCTGATTAGCCTTATGATAAAGTCACTGGCTCCCAGTTGTTTTCTTCTTTTATGATAAATGTGTCTGTTTTAAGCTCATAATGCAATGCTTTAGGAAGCAGTGGTATCGTACTAATGCCCTTTTCAGTGAGCACACCTTTTTTGCCATCTTTCTCTACAATAACAAAACCATTTCCTAATACATTTACCTTATCGTATTTCGGGAAGATTACGATATGCGCACTGGCATCTGCTAACCCTTGTTTGCCGGATTGCTCTACCAAAAACTGTCCACCTGACAGGCGCACGATCTCTGAATAATTAATTTCCATTATCACAGTGCCATTTTTATCGATTATGCCTTTTTTGCCATTTTTGCCTACGATGGCCAGCCCGTTTTTAAATGGCGCTGCAATACTGTACAAAGGCTGTACTTTTAGTCTTTCAATATGGTCAACATAGGCCCATTTGCCCCGCAGCATCACCTGCCCACGGTCTTCACTGAATGTGCCAATGGAGTCGTACTGATTGGCGATACGGAGGTCACCATTAGTGTCCACAAAGCCATACTTTCCGTTGATTTTTACACCCATATAGCCATCGTGCATGCGTTGTAAATGCTGATAATGGCTGCTGGTATCAATGTGAATTTTGCCAAATTTGTCGACCAAACCATAATGGCCATTGACCATAAACTGATAAAATTTATCTTCCTGCATCTCACTGATATAGTCGTAGCTTGGCGGTAGAATTTTCTTTCCATGCTCATTGATGAGACCCATTTTGCTTCCGGCTTCTCTGTAAATGAAGCCTGCATTGAGCGGTTTTAAAGCATTTTCAGATGAATGTAATATCTCATTTCCAGTACGTACCAATCCTTGTTTTTCGTTGAGATGGAAATAAAAAAGATCAGGCCCTGCGATGCGCAATTGATCATATTTGGGCTGTATCACCCAATTGCCTTTCTGGTCAATCATGCCCTGGGAGCCTAAATAATAAGCCTTTGCATACTTTCCCCGAAAATGTTCGGCAGAGTCATATTGCGGCGTAATGACTTCTTCACCATGCATATTGAGATATCCCCAGCGGTCATGTCTTTTAAAAGGAAAAAGCCCTTCAGGACCAGGATAAATCGCCTGATATGATCTTTGAGCAACCGGCTGTCCTTTCAAGTCATAGAGCATCCACCGATATGGTGCTGCACCACTATGTTGCACTATAAGCCTGTTCTCGGAGATAAAAAGGCTGTCGAAATTTTCACTCAGTTGTAGACTTCCCTCATCATGCAGCACTCCCTGTTGTTTGCCATTCTTAACCAAAGTAAAATGGTCGTCGAAAGGAGCAGAACGCCACTTTCCAGGTTGAATAATGGCTTCTTTTTCTGCATTATAGATAGTAGATATGCCATTGGCCTGAACCAGATAAAACCCGTTGCCCATAACAGTAACATCGTCTGCTTCAAAGCTTGTAATTGGCTCATTGCTTCCGGTTAAAATCGTAAACTTAGGAAATTTAAGCAGCCGGGCCCGGCCATGGCGGTCCAGTTCTATGTTCTTAAATTGGGCAGGCAGAATTTCTTTCCCTGCTTTGTCGATAATACCCTGAGCACCATCTTTGTAAAAAATGGCATAGTCTCCTACAAATTGGCCTGTGCTATCGGCAGGAATACCGGCTAGTATTTTACCTGCAGGAAGCATCAGGATAATAAAGGATAATAGGTATGATTGAAGAACAGATAGGGTCATAAATAAAGCACCAATGCTTTTGCGATCTATTGTAAAGGTAGAATGCAGCTTTGAACTATGCAATGTTCAGATCATGAGTGTGTTGCCACTTCATGTAAGAAAACGCCGACTTTTTATTTATTCTGCCTCTTTATCCAACTCCTGCTCCAGGTTAAACAGGTCGTTCAGTACACCGATAAGGTTTTCAGCATCTCCACGCTGACAAGCAGCTTTTAACTGAAGCACGGGCAGTTTAATAATTTTTTGCATCATGCTTTTCGTCACCTTCTCCATGGCTTTGCTTTCGCTGGCGTCCATTGTCTTAAGGTAGCGGGCCATTTCCTGCTGCCGGATATCCTCTAAAGCTTGCTTAAATTTTTGGATC
>JBGSXH010000655.1:0-3481 GCA_041751515.1 Cyclobacteriaceae bacterium
ATGCAATGTGCTCGCATAAAATTAAAATAGCAGAGGTCAGCGAAGTAAATAGCGAGGTGTTGCACTGGTTAAAACTCGCCTACGAAAACGCTAATTAATACGCCATGAAGAACATAAAAATAGAAGTTAAGTGGGCCATCATCTTTTCAGTAATGGTGTTAATTTGGATGGTACTGGAAAAATTAATTGGCCTGCATGGCAAATACATAGATTATCATCTTTACCTGACAAATTTGTTCGCAATACCTGCCATAGTAGTCATGGTCCTGGCGCTTAAAGACAAGAAGAGAAGTTACTATAATGGTCGAATAAGCTATAAAGAAGGGCTAATATCCGGCATCATTTTGTCTGTTATCATAGCGCTGCTTAGCCCATTAACGCAATGGATCACCTCTTATGTCATTACCCCTGAGTATTTTCCAAACGTGATAAAACGTTCTGTGGAACTAGGCTACTACAGTACAACTGCCGAAGCGGAAGCAAATTTCAATTATAAGAATTATGCCATACAGGGAATGATTGGCGCTTTCATCATGGGCGTGCTGACTACCGCCATTGCAATGATTTTCATTCGAACCAAAAATAAATAATCCACCTTCAAACAATTACAGCAATGGCAACCACAAACATTTATCTCAACTTTAATGGTAATTGCGAGGAAGCATTTACATTTTACAAATCTGTCTTCGGCGGAGAATTTACCTATTTTGGCCGCTTTGGTGAAATGCCGGAATCTGAGGAACATACATTGTCAGAAGCAGATAAAAACAAAGTGATGCACGTAGGACTTCAGATTGGCACTTCATCGCTGATGGGCAGCGACACAGGAGGAGAGTGGGCGCATTCTTATGTGCAGGGAAACAACTTTTCTGTTTCCATCACCGCTGATAGCAAACGGGAAGCAGACAAACTTTTCAATGCGTTAGCATCTGGTGGACAGGTCACCATGCCAATGGACAATACTTTTTGGGGTGATTACTTCGGTATGTTAACGGACCAGTTTGGTATTAACTGGATGGTGAGCTTCGATGAACAGCAGCAAGCGCAGTAAAAAAAGCCAATAGAAATTTGTGTATAGCCAACTTGGTTATGAACGAGATAGACGCATACATTCAGCAGTTTCCCTCGGATGTTCAGGTCCAACTAAAAAGGATTAGAGCGATCGTGAAAGCCAATGCGCCAGAAGCAGCGGAGCAAATAGCTTATGGTATGCCTGCTTATAAGACCTATAAAAAACCCCTGATCTATTTTGCAGCTTACAAAAATCATATCGGTTTATATGCAACACCTTCAGGCCATAGCGAATTTAAGGAGGAGCTGTCCATTTACAAACAAGGTAAGGGCTCTGTGCAATTCCCACTTGACCAGGCCATGCCTTATGAATTAATTGAAAACATTGTCAAATTTAAAGTAGCAGAAAATAGTGCGAAACGGAAATGAAATTGCTATGATTAGGCCTAGTTTAAGAACAGCAGAAAGAAAATATTCATTTTAGAAAAAATGACTTTTCCATAATTGTATGAAAATCAGTAAATAAAAAAGCCGTCTTAGAGACGGCTTTCATCATTTTTAGATCTTCAAATTTTTAACATACTCAGCGCTTTTTTTGCTGCTTTCAAGTGGGGTAGAGCCTTCGAAGTATTCTTGCTCTACGATAAAATATTCCATGCCATTGTCTTTGGCAGTACGCAGTATTTTCGAGAAATCGATGCTGCCATTGCCAATTTCTGTAGAGTTGTTTTCTCCGTTTGTTTTCTTCAAATCTTTAATATGGCATAGCTTCCAGCGATCTTCGTATTTTTTAAGGTATTCTTCAGGATCTTTTCCTGCAGCCACTACCCAGTAAATGTCCATTTCAAAATCTACAAGATCTTTGTCAGTATTTTCCATCAGGAAGTCCTGAGGCATTACACCTTCTACTTCTTTAAAAGTATAATCGTGGTTATGATAGGCAAAACGAATTCCATTGTCTTTGCAGATCTGGCCACATTCATTGAACTGCTCAGCAAGCCGCTTATAGTCTTCCAGGGTTTCCTGCGGACCAACATAAGGGCATATGAGATACTTCATGCCTATTTCCGCTGCCTGCTTTGCCTTCTCTTCGAAGTTCTCATTGATATTGGTGTGGCTGGAAATAATTTTCATGTCCAACTCATCGAGGTATTCTTTGAATTCAGTATTGGACATGCCCCAGAACATACCTGCTGCACCTTCAAAACTCTCAATATGCTTGTAGCCGTAAGAAGAAAGTTGCTTTAAAATCTCTTTGGGGTTTTCAGCCATTTCATCTTTTAAAGTATATAGCTGTATGCCAAACTCGTCGAGGTTTTCCCCTTTGTCGTTATTCTGATCTCTGCGCGCCTCTTCTCTACCTTCCTGATCGGTAGTTCCTGAGTTCTCACAGGAGAAGAGTGGCATGGTAAGTAGCGCGCCACCGGCAAGGCCACTGAGTTTAATAAATTGTCGTCTGTTTTTATGCATAGTAGTATGGTTTTGGTTGATGGTTGCTAATTATATAGACCAGGCCCTGTCACCTTCTTTATAAGGAATACAGGCCTCATAACGACCTGGAGTTTCCACATAGCGAAGTGCTTGTGTGCTGCCAATTTCAGAAGAGAAATACCCCAAAATTGTCAGCTCTTTCAGCATTCTGAAATAGTGATCAGGATCGTCACTACTTGGGTCGGTTTCCCTGTGTTGTGTATCACCCTTGCCGTCTTCGGTCGGGACATACAATTGCGTATTGAGCTCATTGAGAAAAGCATGTCGCTCCTCGGCATTTCCTTTCATAAAACTATGGCCGTACTGATTTTCAAAATCGCTGCGAATGCTTTGCAGACCGTCTTTGAATACTTGCTGGTGCCGGTCTTCATAGGTGTCGACGACCATCATGGCAATAAAAGTACCGATATTGACCGCTTTCGCACCAGGAATTTCTGTTTCCGGGAGAATGGTTTCGCCAATTTCATCGAGCAGATTAATGTCTGCTGTGGTAAACAGCTCGTCCATGGATTTTTCGGAAGAGCCTTTGGGTCTGCAACCGCTTAAGAAAGCATTGGCACCCAGCATCGTGCCTCCCATTATGAGGGATACGTTTTTCAGAGCATCTCTTCGGTTCATCTTCAGCTAATTAATTTATACGTTTCCGCGTTTGAGTTCATTGAATACATAGTCGCAGGCCCTCGCTGTCAATGCCATATAGGTCAGTGACGGATTTTGGCAGCTGCCGGAAGTCATGGCAGCACCATCAGTGACAAACACATTTTGGGCATCCCAGACCTGATTATTTTTGTTAAGCACAGAGTTTTTAGGGTCTGTACCCATGCGGGCTGTACCCATTTCGTGAATACCCTGTCCTATGGTATAGCCTGAGTCGAAGGTAGTTATATTTTTCAGGCCTGAAGCTTCGAGCATCTCTGCAGCATCGTTCATCATATCTTTGCGCATTTTTAGCTCATTTTCCCTGATGTCTGCGCTGAAG
>JBGSXH010000656.1:0-9468 GCA_041751515.1 Cyclobacteriaceae bacterium
ATTGCTGCGCTCAGCACATAACCATCATGCACTACCGCGACTGGGCTGGCCAATAAAATCTGTTGTAAAAATACCATACTTTGAAAGCTCATCATTCCATTTGTTTATCCACAATTTGGATAATGGGGGAAATATCATCTGTAATCATACTTTCATCTATCATTACTTCTTTGGTGCCATCGACATCATAAAAGACAAAACGATAGGTTTGCAGATCAAATGCCTGTTCATCTTTCCTATTGCCTCGCCGGATGGCCTCAATCGCCTCCCTTTGCACTGGAGCCAGGATATCGGTATCAAATGCAGTGGATCGCTCCCTGCCCATAAAACCGCCAGTTTTTATACATTTCACTTTCATAACCCCACTGTTTGCCAACCATGTTCTACGGCCTCGTATGCTTTGCTGTTACGCCCGAAGCGAGCAGCGGCTATATTTTTGGTAGTTAATACTAAGCGATCAAAATTGCTTGTCGGATTGAGTTGCAGCATGGCCTCATACCAAATACTGCCCATAGCTTCCCAGGCATAACCGCCCTGCATTAAAGCTGCTTCGCAAAATGCTTTGTTAAGAATTCCGGAATTGATGTGCACGCCGCCATTGTCCTGCGGCCCTGTGTATTTTCCGGAAATATGATCGGGTTGCGGATCTGAACCGTTTAGATCAGGATCGTTGACGTAAGCAGTACCGGGATTGCGCATATCGCGAATCGCCCGGCGGGTGGGTGCCTGGACGATGATGTCATTGCCCACCAGCCAGTCGGCTTCATCGACCGTCTGTCTGTTCACCCATTGCTTAACTATGGAGCCAAACACATCGGCGAGATGCTCATTGACAGCGCCTGGCTCATCCCGGTAAACCAACCTGGAAGTATAGGCAATGACCCCATGTGTAAGCTCATGTGCAATCACATCGAGGGATTTAGTAAATCGCTTGAATACAATACCGTCTCCATCACCATAGCCCATCTGGCTGCCGTTCCAGAATGCATTGCTATAATTCATGCCAATATGTACTGAGGAAACGAGCGTCAGCCCTTGGTCATCCAGAGAGTCACGGTTAAAAATCTCTTTAAAAAAATCGTAAGTATGACCAGATTTATCGTAGGCTTCATCCACCGCGTCGTCGAAAGTAGGACTATCCCCTTCTGACCGCACTAGTTTGCCAGGAAGCAGGTCGCGTCTGGGTTGCTGTTGCTGCATGTCAAACACCTTGCGGTATTTACCCTGACGGTTTTCCTGCAACATCGAAACTGCCTCAGGCATAAGCATGGTCCTTTCTGCCCGGATGGCAGAAGCACTTTCTATATTATGAATGGCGATGGACTTCACAACATCATTGGCCGATTTGGCCATACCTTCCAACATATAAGGAGGTACTATACAATGAAGAGAATTCCGATGCCCACAAGCACATGAGAAAATAGCATTATTCATAAGACGATGGCTGTATAGTTAGTTTTTCCTCGAGTTTCACTGACAGCTATAGCTATTGGAGGATGGTATTTTTAAATTTTCCAGGGTCTGGATGATCAATAATCGCTGCGCTTCCCTTCGTTTATCTGCCTCATTCATGGCAGTCGTTGCTGCATTAGCAACACCCAGCAGCTCAGCTACCGTTATCGCAGTGGGCAAAAATGTCTTTTCTCCACAACTGCTGGCATCAAATTCCCCGAAGGCTTCCAGAGATTTGTAGGCTTCATCTAGTATTGCATTGTTATGCAGAAAAGCATTGGAGTTGATATTATCGAAAGCAGCAGCTACCTTTCTCGGCCGTTCCAGACCAATGGCCAAGATATAATTGTTCAATGATGCATTTACTTTCGCCCTCACATGATGGTACCGGTAGATGAAATCCGGATTATCAGCACAGTTGCAGTAGTTCAAAAGCATTTGCCCTTCCAGCCAGGTATTTATTTCTGTTAAATAAGCTACCAGCGTGCCTTTGTACATAGCCGGAGGTTGAGGAGGCTGTGCAATAGCCTTTGGCAAAGCCACCAACAAAAAAATAAGCATTGGGAAATACTTTAAAACTTTCATAAGTCAGGCAGATATTGAGCAAAGAAATATACTCCAATGTAATAAATTTTTACTGAGATAACTTCCTCATTCCTTGGTTATTCAGTCACAATGTAAAATAGTAGCAAGCTTTTAGCGATCAAGGCTGATGGTAAGTGGATGAAAGCTGAAAAGCATGTTAAAGCTAATGATTTAAGGGAATTGCTAATCGATAGCATAAAAAAACCAGGCGCCAACCTGGTTTAATATATTTTTAAAGAATAAAAAAGACTATGCAGCGACTGCACAAGCTTCGGCACAATCCTCACAGGCCCGGGCGCATTCCTGGCAATGGTCGTGGTCATGGCTTCCGCATTCTTCAGCGCATTGGCGGCAAATCTTCTCGCAAATTTCAAGTATATGCGATTGGAAAGGAGAATCGGCTGCCACAAAGCTTGCTGTTAGCTGGCAAATCTTTGCGCAATCTCTGTCTGTTTTGATGCAGTTTTCCATCATTTTTACATCATCTTCTTCGAGACAGGCGTTCATGCAATGTTCACAGGCTGCTGCACAAGCAGCAAGTTTTTCTAATAATGCTTTATGATCTGACATAGTGGTAGTGTTTAAGATTATAAATAATTGATTACTAACACTATAACTATCATAAAAACAGATTGTTAGCAATGCAAACAGGTACTCACACACTATTTCTTATAGAATATTGGTAAAGAATTACAATATTTTGCCACTATGCCAACGAGCATATTTTAAACATTGTCTAGCGATCTTCTATCGTGCTTTCCCTTTTTATATTCTGATACAGAAATTCCTTGCAATTTTCTGAATTGAGCCGAAAGGTGCTGTACACTTTTATAGCCCAGCTCAAAAGCTATCTGGCTGAGGGTAAGCTGGCCGTAATCTACCAGCTCTTTGACTTTTTCAATCCTGAGCTTAATGAAATACTTTTCGATGGTTTCTCCGGAGTTTTTGGAAAAATGCTTGCTGAGGACACTATAATGCTTGCCCAGATGTCGGCTTAGAAAAACCGATAGCTGATCATTATCTGAAAACTTCTTTTTGGCTAAATAATCGCGCAAAGCGACCTTGATCTGCTCCAATAAAACAGCATCTTCATTTTTAAGCAGTTCAAACCCCACCGATTGAAGCACTTCCGAAATGATATCAGTGTTCATGGCTGTGGATGCACCGCTAACCTGAGCATAACCCAACTGTACATCCTCCACATGTAAACCCATAGCAGTCAATTCTTCGTCGATGACTTTTATGCATCTATCGCAAACCATGTTCTTGATATGTAGCGAAAGCAAAGGCATACTAATTCACTTTAAAAGGTATGGCAATCATTAAAGTATCCCAGGAAATTTCAATAGTACCACTTCTTTCAGAAACCTCTACGATATCGTAAAGCAATCTCTCCTGCTGCTTTTCCAATGCAGTTGGTTCTACTTCAACTCTCACGACATCGTCATCACTGTCATAATCATCTGTAAGGTGTTGTTCCCAGTTTTTATTGAGTATAAAAGACCATTTCTCCTTTCCTGGAATGGTAAATATGGCGTAATCACCAGCAGGGACGATCACATCGCCAATCGCAATTTCTCGTGAAATATTTAGCCTGGTTGCACTATGGGCACCAGTAACCCAAACTTCATTATACGGAACAAGACCACCCCAGATTACTCTATCGCGCACTGCTGGGGAATAATACGCGATTGTTGCGTGCAATTCACCAATCTGTGCATGACTTTCCTGAGGTAGACTTTTTTTGCTTTCTGTGCCCTCGGATGAATGATTATCATGGGTTCCGTGCGCAGCATGATCGTCACTTTCGTTTTCGGTATTACTAGCTGTATCGCAGCCAACATTTATTGTCAAAAATAGTAGGACGAGGATGAAAGTATAGTTTGGTAATCTTTTCATTAAAATAATTTTTTAAAAGTGGGTGATGATATAAAATAGAGCACAAAACCAGAAGCGACTGTTATAAAGCCAAAAACAGAAAATATTCTTAGCAACCAATTGTTAAAATTATCCCGTCCTGCATAGTCCATGGTATGGAACATCCATAGAAAATCAAATAAACGCCATTGGTTATGTCGTATAGTTTGAAAATTACCCATTTCCGGATTAACATAAATTGTGCATTCAGGCGATTCGAAGGTGATCGCGTATGCAGGTAGCCTCCCCCCTCGATACTCATGATGGCCGTGGCTACTTTGTATAAATTCGATGTCGCTGATAGTAGAAGGTGCAATCAGTTGTTCACGGGCTACCGCTACTGCCTCCTCCTGTGTTAGCGGGGCACGCAGCTGCCCACTTCGTGCAATTGCTAATGCATAGTGTAATGGTGCATGATGGCTGGTGACGGTATGTTCAACCCCATCATAGTAAGCAATCTGATAAGTCGGCTCGTTTAGCACATTGATCAGTCGAATGTTCTTTACCGAATCTATATTTCGGGAGTCAGCAATATGCCGTAGCGCAATTTTGGGACTTACCAGATCCATATCAGCTGAGAATTCTGATTGCTGTTTTCTCAAATGGTCGCCATGTACATCATCAATTTGATTCCAACTAAAATACAAACCGCTGATCGTCCACGCGATGAATTGAATTCCAATAAATAAGCCCAGGTATCGATGCGCCCTTCTGATATAGAATTGTTTGCTGCGTTTCATAGAAAAATGATAATCATCGTCACAAAATTATCGTGACGATGAATCAAACAATTATAAAGTCTCTTTTACTTTACCGCATTTTAGCATCTTATCCCCGAAGTAAGGGTTTCTGATTTCTTCTTTGTCGGATAACCAGAAGGCGCCTTTATTATTGAATGCCATAGGACAGTATTGCTGATATAAAGTAGCTTCAAAAGCATTCTCTTCCTTTGCAAGCGTGTACATTGCTTCTGAAAGCTGCTCAAAGTATTTACGCTGCTCTTCCAGATTCCCGGTACCGGCAATTTTCTTCGCAGCTTCTTTTAATGCCTTATATTCATCAGCATCATTGTTACTGATAATTGACACTAGTGCTTTGGCATTTTCCGATGCCTTTGCTGCATCTGAGGCAACATGCGCATCTTTAATTTCCAGGTATTTTTTAATTAATGCTTCGTCAGAGTATTCGATTTTTACTGAAACCGTACTGCTTGCAGCTTGTGTTTGTACAGTGCTTAGCAAGGTGAATACCGCGATCATTAGCGTTGAAAAGATGTATTTAATTTTTGTCATGATTAGATTAATTTTAAAATGAAACATTTGATTTAATGATGTTGATGTCCTTGAGGCTGATTGGATGAGGGTTGCTGTTTCTTGTTGTCATCTGCTCGATAGGTCTTCCTCACTTCACCACAGCTCAGCATGGCATCGCCATAATAAGGATTTAAGATTTCCTCCACTTCGCTGAGCCAATAAGCACCTTCATCATTATTAGCCATTGGGCAATAGCTTTGATAAAGGGTGATTGAACCACTACCAAAAGATTGCAATATATCTATTAAAGCATTGGACAGGTGCAGGAAGTCTGCCCGCTGTTCTTCAATCTCCTGTGTTTCCCTGATGTTCTGTAATGAACTTCGGATATCAGGTAAAGCAGCCATCCATTGGTCGTGTGCGGCTTCAGATAGCAAAGCCATATCCGTCCCCTCCAACTGCTGCTGCATAGATCCTGCGGCCTTCTGAGAGGCTGAGGCTTCAGAGGCCACTAATTGATTTTTCAGCTCGAAATATGCTTCGAGCGTAGCTTCCCATTGCACTAAAAAATCAGGATTGATGGTAAGCGCCGCTGCAGCCTTGTTCATCATACTGTAATTTCCTGTAAGCTGGGCTGCGCCGTCGACTGCAAATACCCCATTGGACACTATTTCATCTCCGGCGTCTATGCCTGAGACAATGGCGTATTGATTACCAGAGCTACCGCCTAGTGCTACTTCCCGCATTTCGAAAGCTGGCCGTGATTGCCCCGGCACTTTAATATATACTACTGAATTTGTGCCTGTCCAAAGCACGGCAGATTTTGGCACCATCAGCGCGGTTGCTTCCCCATCACCGCTGCCAAGTTTCAGTTGCGCATTCACAAACATCTCCGGACTCAGGCGACCGTCACTATTATCCACAACTGCTCTGATCTCTACTGCCCGGGTGGCTTCGTCGAGGTAAGGGGTAATGTCATTGACAGTAGCAGCATATTCCTTGCTTCCCAAACCCTGCACCGTAAACGTAAAGGTATCCCCCTTAGAAATACGGGACAAATTAGCCTCAAAAGCATCCAAAACTACCCAGACCGTAGACAAATCTGCCACCTCTGCCAACACAGCACCCGTACTGACGTAGTCGCCAAGACTCGCCATGCGCTGCGTTACGACGCCTGAAATGTCGCTGTAAATATCAAAAGCATTTTGCACTGTACCCGATTGCTCAATCTGCTCAATCTGACTTTCTCGCAATCGCCACAGCTTGAGCTTTTCTCTTGCGGCTTCATATAACCCCGGATTCCGTTCTTTTCTTTTGCTGGCTTCTAATAATTCTCTTTGCGCTGCAATCAGCTCAGGAGAATAGACGGAGGCAATCCGGTCGCCCTGCGCAATGCGCTGACCGGTATAATTGACGTACAAGCGGTCGATTCTCCCGGGAAACCTGGCAGTCAGTGAAGCTCGCTTTTCTTCATTCACCCTGATTTTCCCGGTTAAATTGAGCGCATTGTCAAAATTGCCACTTTCCACTTTAAAAGTCTGAATATTGGCCAATGCCATGGCTTCTTCAGTCATTTTGAGCACATAAGGATTAGCTTCTGCACCATCACCGCTGCTAGCTGCAGGAGTCAGGTCCATACCGCAAATCGGACATTTCCCGGGTCCCTCCTGCCTGATTTGCGGATGCATAGAACAGGTATAGGTTTCGTTGGCCCCATGCGTATGCTCTTCCATCACTTCATCCCCATCCCTGCCTCCGGAATTCATCCAATAGCCCAGGACCAAACCAATAGCCAAAACTGCCACTAGTAGCAAAATCTGATTTTTCGAAAACTTGTTCATATCTATTAATATCCTATTGTCCTTTGAATGGCAGCAATGCTTATGTGTTGCTGCACTACCTGCGCTATTTGCTGTTTCTTATAATTCAGCAGGTTTTGTCTCTGGCTAATGAGTGATTCCATCCCAGTATTGCCTACCGACAAGTTCGTCTCCATAAGGCTGATAGCCTGTTCAGTAATATCAATTTGCGCTTCCAGCAACTCCAGGGTACTGACGGACGCTTCATAATCGTACATGGCCTGATCCAACAGAGTGATCAGTTCATTGGCTGCAGCTGTTTTGCCTGAAACAGCTGCAGCCTGCAGGTATTCCACTTCCCTTTCCTGCGCCTTGTATTTTTT
Source organism: Cyclobacteriaceae bacterium (assembly GCA_041751515.1). Classification (GTDB taxonomy): domain Bacteria; phylum Bacteroidota; class Bacteroidia; order Cytophagales; family Cyclobacteriaceae; genus JBGSXH01. The sequence goes on from JBGSXH010000656.1 coordinate 7,390, forward strand.
GCGGTAAATTGGGATGCTCAGTGTCACCATGGGCATCAGCATATTCGCGCCATTCTCCATAGGCCCCATCTCCTGAGCGCCCGTCATCCTTGGGCGAAATACCATATAGTTCAAACCTATGCCCAGCATAGGACGACCCATACGCCGGGTCATATCCAGCTGAGCAACTCTGGCCTGACTTTCCCAGTCGTACATTTTGAGCATCGGGTTGTTGGCCGTGGCTTCTTCCTGCAGGAAATTTAAACTTTCCGGAGGCAATGTCGTGGTAAGCGTATCAGCCAGGATTATGGCAGCATTTCTGTCCCTATTCAGTAAATTATTGAATTGTGTTTTAAGGGGCACCATGGAACGACGTTCAAGCAAGATATCGTTCTCGAGGGCCTTCATCTGGTTCTGGATCATGAGCACTGCTATCATGCCATTGTCGGAAGCAGGCATGCTATTCATGCTGTTCATATTGTTGCCAGCTGATCCTGTTACTCTGGCTGCGCCGGCTGTATTGCCCATGCCCTGCATGCCATCTCCTCCGCTCCCGCCGGAACCCGATCTTTCAGTCCTTACGGGCGAGGGACTTGGATTACTGCTGCCAGCCCCTGAACTACCCGCTCCGCCTGTACTGTAGTTTGTCAATGCCAATTGCTCCAAATACAGCAATAAATCGAGCTCTTCTTCCATTAATTGCACTTGCTGCTGCTTATTGTATAGTTCATACCAGGCCGATTTCACATTAAAAAACAGCTCATTTTTGATATCTGCAAAACGTTCAAATTCCATTTTTGCCATCAATGCCGCCTCTTCTTCGCCTGCTTTTAAGCTACCAAACCATGGGAACATTTGCATGATGGTAATGTCCGCCACCTGCTCGCCCATATACCTTTCCATGGGCATCAGGAAAAAGCCCATAGACAATTCCGGGTCTGGCAGTCCCCTCACTTGAGCCCCTTTCTCGGCCGAAGCCTGGTAACTAGAAAACAATTGTCTCAAGCCGGAATTATTTTCTGCAGCTTCTTCCAGATAATCCTGCAAGACATCCTGCGCAGATGACGAAGAAGTAACCAGAATCATCCCAACAATGAACGCTATTTTGTGCACTACCATCCTGCTGCTTTTCATCAGGTTCCGGTAAAACTTTATATTTATACTCATGGGCTTATACATTAAACCTGATCAATATTATCATTTAAAAACTTGCTGCTGGTTCCGAGGCGACGTTCCTGATCCCAGCTGAAGAGCACCGGCACAACAAACAAGGTGATGAGGGCTACGGCCATACCACCAAACGCGGGAATTGCCATGGGAATCATGATATCTGAACCTCTTCCAGTAGACGTTAATACCGGCAATAAAGCCAGCAATGTGGTAGCCGTCGTCATCAAACAGGGCCTAATTCTGCGTAAACCTGCCGCCACCACTGCAGTCCTGATACCTTTCACATCTTCAGTAGGACGATCGTGAAAGCTTTGTTTCAGGTAAGTTGCCATCACTACCCCGTCATCAGTAGCAATACCGAATAATGCAATAAAGCCGACCCATACTGCCACACTTAAATTATAGTCTCGCATTTGGAAAAGCTCCCGCATATTGGTATCAAAGACGGCGAAGTTCAAGAACCAGTCCTGCCCGTACAACCAAAGCATGAGGAAGCCTCCTGAAAATGCCATGGCAATGGCGGAAAAAATAAACATGGCAATGGCAGTAGACCGAAACTGCAGGTACAAAATTAAGAATATCACGATCAGGCAGAGCGGTATCACCAGTGCAAGGCGCTTTTCTGCTCTTACCTGATTTTCATAAGTTCCGGAAAAATTGAAGCTTACGCCGGAAGGCACCTTTAAGCTGCCGTTGGCAATCTGTTCATTGATATAATTTTGAGCATCATTCACCACATTGACTTCTGCAAAACCTTCCTGCTTATCGAGCAGGACATAGCCTACGAGAAAAGACTCCTCAGAGCGTATCATCATTGGCCCGGGCCTGTAGGTAACTTCAGCAATCTCTTCCAGGGGCACCTGCGCACCCGAAGCAGTAGTGACCAATAACCTGCGTATGGCTTCGGGATCATCGCGAAAGTCGCGGGCA
>JBGSXH010000657.1:0-2878 GCA_041751515.1 Cyclobacteriaceae bacterium
GATTGAGAAAAGTGAGGCACTCCAAAAAGAGCTACAAGAGGCTGATCAAAGATTAAAGAACCAGAGAGAGATGGGATGGCAGGAAAAGCAGGCACTTCAAGAACTCATCGAAAAAAGAGAAGATATCACGAAAGATTTACAAAAGCTTCGAGAGGAAAGTCAGGAATTGTTTGATCAGCAGCAAAAATTCGATAAGTCTGAGAATAAACAGATGAAGGAAAAAGTGGAACAATTGCAGCAGCTAATGGACGATTTGCTGGATGATGAAACCAAGGCGCTTTATGAAGAATTAAAAAAGCTACTGGAAGACAATAAGAGTTTAAAGGAAAATCAGCAGCAACTTGATAAAATTAAAAAACAGGAAAGGAATCTGCCAAGAGAACTGGAACGTACCTTAGAGCTATTTAAAAGATTAAAGTTAGAACAGCAACTAGATCATCTTAATGATGAATTGAAGGAAAATGCTGACCTCCAGGAGCAGCTATCTAAAGAAAGTGAAGCAGAGGAAAAAGCACAGCAAGAACAAGTCAACGAAAACTTCAAGATGTTCGAAGAAAAACTCGAAGAAATAGTAAAGCAAAATCAGGAGCTAAAAAAGCCACTGCCAATTGGAGATACTAAGGATAAACAAAAAAATATTGAGCAGCATCAGCAAAAAGCATTAGACAAATTGGAACAGGGGGAAGACCCTAACCAAAGCCAGGAAAATGCAGCCGATGAAATGAAAGCACTACAACAGCAGCTCGAACAAATGCAGCAGGGCATGGAAATGCAGATGATGCAGGAAAATCTCGACTTCCTTCGCCAAATTCTCTATAACCTTATTCATCTATCCTTTACCCAGGAAGAAGTAATGAATAACTTCCGACAAGTGAACCAAAGCGATCCGCGCTTCGTAGAACTCTCTCAGGAGCAACTGAAATTGCAAGACGATACTAAAATCGTTTCTGATAGTCTTGTATCACTCTCTAAGCGCATGTTTCAAATGGAAAGTTATGTAACCAGAGAGCTCAATGACATGAATGCTGAACTTGAAAGTAGTTTAGAAGCAATTCGGGAAAGAGAGCAAAGTCAGGCTTTAAGTGCTCAGCAAGGCTCTATGACAAGCATGAATAATCTCGCACTCATGTTGGACAATCTGCTAGAGCAAATGCAAAACAGCATGGAAGACATGATGGCCGGTGGTGAAGGTGATGAGGGTGAACCTAATCCTTCAATGAGCGATATTCAGAGAGGTTTAAATGACCAAATTCAGGAATTAAAGGACAGCGGGAAAAGCGGCAGAGAACTCTCTGAGGAATTAGCCAAGTTAGCTTCCCAGCAGGAAATGATTCGGAACGCGCTTAAAGAAATGCAGGGCAATATGAAAGACGGGGAAGGTAAGGAAAGAGTACAGGAACTTCAGGATAGTATGGAGGAAACCGAAGAAGACCTTGTACATAAGCGCTTATCTAAAGAATTGTTAGAACGACAGAAGGAAATTTTAACCCGTCTATTGGAAGCTGAAGAGAACGAAAGAGAGCAGGATCTTGACGAAACTCGTGAGGCAGAGACTGCTACAGATTATGAAAAAAGATTACCGAAAGCATTTGAAGAATATCTAAATTTGAAGAAAAAGGAACTTGAGCTATTAAAATCCGTTCCTCCTAAATTGAGCCCCTACTTCAAGCAGGAAGTGAACGAATACTTTAAACGATTAGAAAATTAAGCGTATATTCAGCGAATGAAATCTATTAAAATTCAGATACCGTCCATTAAGGATAACATTAGGATCGTTGAAAGTTTCATCGATAATGCTAGAGAGAAATTCAGCTTTACCGATGATATCTATGGCAACATTATGATTGCTGTCACGGAATCTGTCAACAATGCCATTAAACATGGTAATGCGAATGATAGCTCAAAAAGTGTACTGTTGGAGTTATCATTTCAGGAAAATATCATCAAGTTCAGCATCACGGATGAAGGTTTAGGTTTTAATTATGCCGACTTACCAGATCCAACTTCTCCTGAAAATCTTGAAAAACCCGGTGGCCGTGGAATCTTTTTAATGCGTCATCTTTGTGACGAAGTGAATTTTTTAAAAAATGGCACTCAGGTAGAGTTAAGCTTTTACTTCAATTAAAAGGAGACAATTATCTTCATTACTACCAAAATTTCATTCATATGATTCAGTTCTTTTCTGAAGAAATTGAATTTGATCTTCAAAATACCAATCAAATCAATACCTCTCTATATGAGTTGGCTGAAGCTGAAAGCGTAACACTAGATTCCCTCAATTATATATTCTGCTCTGACGACTATCTTTATAAGATGAATGTGCAGTACTTAAACCACGACACCTATACCGATATCATCACCTTCGATCAATCTGAACAGGAGAACGTGATCAGCGGGGATATCTTTATTAGCATTGATCGGGTCAAAGAAAATGCTAAGGAGCACTCTATCCCCTTCATCAATGAATTGCTGCGAGTGCTTGCACACGGGCTATTGCACCTAATTGGCTTTGGAGATAAAACCGATGAGGAACAATTATTGATGCGCAAAAAAGAAGATGATTTTTTATCTTTGTGCGACAGGAACGGCCTTATTTAAATTTCTGTTGTATTGTCCGCAGGTATATCAGCCAGGTGTTCCACGTGAAACACCTGGCTCTATTTATCTTCCTTTTAATGTTCCACGTGGAACACTATTAATAATAAACTTATGTTTCCAGAATACGATGTTATAGTTGTGGGTGCAGGACATGCTGGCTGTGAAGCTGCTGCAGTGGCCGCAAATATGGGCTCCAAGGTCTTATTAGTGACCATGAATATGAATACGATCGCACAAATGTCATGCAATCCAGCGATGGGTGGCGTGGCAAAAGGGCAAA
>JBGSXH010000658.1:0-3194 GCA_041751515.1 Cyclobacteriaceae bacterium
CCCACCCGTTTCCATGATGAACAAGCCCTGGCTGCAAAGATAAAATGAGTGCGTTGGTTTTCCGTAGGCGTAGGTACCGTTTATCCACACATCGGTTAGTGGATCGGTAACCAAATCTGCTGGTTATATAATGATCGAAAAACCTTTGTTCTTTGAAGAAAATATCCGTTTGCTGCCTGTAAAAACCCAGATAACCTATACCTGTCTCTAAAGCATGGTTAGGTCCTCCATAGTATGCATTCAATAAAATTGGGATGCCGGTAAAGCCATCATACCTGGAAAAGCCAATGGACGAAGCCAGAAAGAGTTTGTCTTTGGCAAGCAACTGTCTTTCATAATTGATAGAGTAGAAACCGCCATGGCCCAAAAGCTCTCCATAAACACTGTTCTTAAACTTCTGCGCGTGACTTTCAAATGCCAGCAGTAAGCCGATTATTGAAAATAGTAATTTGTACGAGCTGCCTTTCATGTTCCTACCATTAAAAACTTTTACCTACGCTTATACCAAACCATGGAATAAATTTTCGGCGGCCTTCCCAATCTGCTCTGGCGGCAACTTCATTCTCTCGCATATAACCAGAATAAAATAAATAAAGGGGTGTAAATGCTATTTTAAACAAAAAACCCTTTTCACTTTCATTCCTATACCCTATTCGCCCGGTGATATAATGCTCAAAGTAGGTGTGGTCAACATTAGTGAAAGCTCTTAAACTTTCGTCCTCTATATACAAACCAGTATAACCAATAGCCGTTTCTATGGCGTGTTTAGAGCCGCCATAATAGGCATGCAATAATACAGGGATAGCAAAAAAATCTCTACCCAAGGTTGAAAAGCCAACAGAAGGACTTAAGAATAACCTATTTCGAGCATAAAGATTCCGTTCGTAGTTCACAGAATAGTAACCGGCATTGCCAAGAATTTCACCGTAAATACTGTTCTTGAACTTCTGCGCGTGACTTTCAAATGCTAGCAGCAATCCAATTACTAGCAATGCTAATTTGTAGTTTTTCCCTTGCATGTCCATAATTTAATTGCCAATAACAATTCTTTCTTGAATCTTTTTATCTTCCGAAGCAATATTTATATAGTAAATTCCAGAGCGGTAAGCTGCCGTAGGAATAACGATATGCTCCGCTGCAGCCTGTTGTTGATACACTGGTGCGCCATCGAAGTCATGTAGAGAAACTTCAGAAGTTTTAAGCTCTCCATCATTGAATTCTAGCAAATTAACATCAATTTCATCTGATCTTTGAGAAATGATAATTTGGGGATCATAACCATCACACACAATTTGTATATAACGAGGGCTAGCAACCGTTTGTCCACAATCGTTGCTTACAGTTAGGTTAACTGTCATATCCCTATAGCTCAAATTACACGAAGATTGCACCCGTATGCTTGCAGTACCGTTGCCACTAAGTATTTGCCCATTTACAACACTCCAACTATAATGCATACCAGCAATTGAATTAGCTGAAACAGTAGCCCAATGATCTCCTATTTGGGATGGTGCACTTATAATTGGGGAGGTTGGCGCACCTACCCTAATGGTTTTGTGTACCCAGGGGGTAGTTGCATTGTTCCGGTCATCGTAGACACCACGGGAAGATATAGTATAGTTTCCGGGCCTTGCATTGCCCGGCACTGAAAGATTATAATTGTTACCTGATTGTGGAGTTGCTGACCAACCTGCGGGTAAACCCCATTGAACATTGTGGTGAAAGCATTCTACTGATTCCAATTGACTAATTGATATTAATTTTGTCGCACCTGCACATACATAATTATTCGGAACAACAGGTTCTATTACCGGAGGATACTCTAAGTTGATTTGTAATGTTGCTCTTGCCATGTTTGTAGTAAATGGAACCCCTCCTTTTATATTCGCCGATAATGTAACCTCACCTGGCCCTTCAAATTGAACAGTAATGTATGTTCTGGTGGAGTTTGGTTGCTTATACCAAGAGGCAAAACCTTCGGTTTCATTTAAGTTTCTATAAATTCCAAGCTCCGGAAAACCTTGAATAACATACGAACTCGTAGGTACGCCTGCATTAACATATCCTGTTAATACATATTCTTGTGTGGTATAAGGGCATACACTTTCTGGGCCGGTTATTCTCCCATAAAGCGCATATGCGTTATAATTAACGCAAATACCTAAAACAAACAATAGTATTATTATTTTCATATCACGTTATTTTATTATACACTTTCAATATAAATAAACCTTTTAAAAGAAAATACATAATTGGAAGAAATAAAGCCACAAATCATTTTTCTTAGTTTAAAATTACCAAATGACTTTACAAATTTACCACCCGCCAATACGAAATGATTCGATGAGGTTGTGAACCCAATAAAATAATGTAATCGTTACCTGTACTTCATATAACAAATAAAATAATGGACGATATACAAACCCTGAAAATTGATCTGATACATTGGCTTACTGAGTTACAGGACCCTTCCATCCTAAAAAAGCTGCAAGTATTAAAAGAAAAACAGGAAACCATTAATAAATTAAATTCAGAACAAAAGAATGAATTGGATAAAAGACTTCTGAAGAAGCGGAATCAGATATATATGGAGCATATTTATGGTATGAAAAGCAAAGACGCGGACTAGGAGAAAAATTTTTAAGTGATCTCGATGCTGCAAGGCAAGCGATAATAAAAAGCCCGATAGCTTATCGTTTTCGCTATAAGAAGAAAGTAAGAGCCTTTGTATTGTATAAATTCCTTACATGATTTTATACCCCGTAAAGAAAAATGATATCAATGCCATTTCAGTATTCAATACACGTCAACATCCGAAAATATGGAAGATAAGGTGAAATAATTTACTGGAAAATTTTTACTTAAAACTATCTACAAAACGAACCTCAATACCCCAACCCTATTAAATCTTCCCTGCATTTTATATATTTAGCATATGAGATGGAGATTTGTATTATTACTGGCTTTCAGTGCAATGGCCTGCGAAAATTTTCAGGAAGATCAGTCGTCTGAGCTGACAAAGGCTGTTGAGGAAAAATTTGAAGAGGTTGAAGGCGATTTTGCCCTGGCTTTTATCGCACCTTCGGGAGAAGAACACTTCATCAACGAGCAGGAAAGCTTTCATGCGGCCAGTACCATGAAAACGCCAGTCATGATCGAGGTGTATAAACAGGCTGCAGCAGGCAATTTCAACC
>JBGSXH010000659.1:0-2092 GCA_041751515.1 Cyclobacteriaceae bacterium
GATGTATCAGCGATTGAAAAAATTGTAAAACAGCAGCAGCAACGAAGCGGTAATATTACACTCTTGGCAGCTGCCAGTGAACAAAATCCAAAAGGTAAGCCAAGGTTTATTCCTATTCAATACAGCTTTCCCAGCTTTTTAAGGAAAAAAGAAGAATATGCCTATATCAAAGACATTGTCGGCGCAAGAAATAACAATCCTATCCAGGCGAGTCTGCTATTTATATCCGGTTGCCAGGACAATCAGTATAGCTACGATGGCGCTGTAAACGGGCAGTTTACAGGCGAGCTTTTGAAGGTGTGGAAGCATGGTGCTTTCAGTGGCAACTATTATAATTTCTATACCACTATCCTCGCAGGGATGCCGGAATATCAGACCCCAAATTTTATGAAGCTTGGTGAAAGTTTGCCTGCTTTTGAATCTCAAAAGCCTTATACATTGGCTTTTGCAGGTACTGGCACGACCGGAGGAAATGTTGGTGAAACTGGCGGCACTGGGCACGAAATCAATATGAAGGCCCCAAAGGTGAGTGGTCCTGCCGAATGGGCTCGTGACCAGGAAGCACCTGCTTTTACTATTCATAAAGGCATCAACCCGTATTATTATTTTGAAATCACTTCAGATTACAGGCTTTTTGACTCGCAGCTATATGGCAGTCAGCGCAACGGTACTAATTTTTATGCTACCTGGCAGGATCCTTATGTAAGCAACAGGCTTACCGATAATCAATTTAAGCTTCCTTCTACAGCCTGGCAAATGCTGAAGGCTGCCAGTAAATTATATTTTAGAATTGGTACCACCTCGAGTTATAATCAGTACCAGTGGGAAAATTTCATGGTGTCAACCAGTGATAAAGATGGGCAGAATGCGGAATGTATGCAGGTATTGGCGCAGCAAGTATCAGCTGGAACTGCTGGTGGAACGGCCTCCGGCAGCAATAACGGGGGTAGCGGCCAAACCATAGGGGCTACAGTGGGTAAAAATGCCGTGAACAGGCGTGATGATGTGAAACAGGTACAATTACTGCTAAACGGTGTCTCTGCAGCAGATGGCGGCCCATTTCAGAAGCTGGTGGTAGATGGGCTGATTGGCGCAAAAACCATCAATGCCATTATGCGCTTTCAGGAAATCAATTACTACCCGATCAGCGGAGTAATTGCGCCCGGAAGTGCCACGTTAATGCTTTTAGAAAGCAAGAAAAGCTATGTAAATGAACCAGCAACGTATTAGCAATGGCCATAGTCTTAAAAGATATATACTGATTTGCAGTTGTTTAATGCTCTTTAGAGAGCATTAAACATGTAGATGTTAGGGCATTGCTGCTGTTGATATTGATTGACAAATAGACTAATTAGAACCTTTTGATATGGCAAATAAGAAAACGCTACCGCATGAGTCTGCTGATCTGTTTTTAACTGATGGTGGATTGGAGACGACTTTAATTTTCTTGGAGGGCTATGAGCTTCCCTGTTTTGCCGCTTTTGATTTACTAAAGGATGAGAAAGGTTATGAGGCCATTCGCAACTACTATAAAAGATATTTGAACATCGCCGGGGATTTCAATACTAACTTTATTCTGGAGAGTCCTACCTGGCGCGCTAATCCGGACTGGATCGAAAAAATTGGTTATCCGAAATCTGCGATTTCAGAAATCAATGAAACTGCTGTGCAGCTGCTGGTGGATCTGAAAAACGAATTTGCAAATGATGCAGGGACACTTATTATCAGTGGTTGCCTGGGCCCGCGTGGTGATGGCTATAAACCTGAATCCAAAATGAGTGTCGAGGAGGCTCAAAAGTACCATGCTCAGCAGATAGATGTTTTTAGTCATACCGCTGTTGATATTGTTTCTGCTTTTACCATCAATTATGTAGAAGAGGCTATTGGTATTGTCCGTGCAGCGGAGGAGCTTAAACTCCCTACTGTCATTTCTTTTACGGTTGAAACCAATGGTAAACTACCGACAGGCATGCCTTTGCAACATGCTATCCAGCTGGTTGATGAAAGCGTAATGGAGCCACCGCTTTATTTTATGATCAATTGTGCTCATCCAAAGCATTTTGTCAATGAGTTACTATATGCTAAAAATGAG
>JBGSXH010000660.1:0-4244 GCA_041751515.1 Cyclobacteriaceae bacterium
GAGATAAGGCTTAAAGTGCCTGTGCCTAAAACCGACGTGTACTGGTTGGCATTGGAAACATACACGTTAAAATAATGTGAATAATCTGCTTCAATTCCCTGTGTATGTCTTCCCACATTCCAGTAAGCCTGCGGAAACTGCAATAATGCAAGATTCTTGTTCCGAGCTTCTGAAAGGGCAATGCTCAGGCATTGCGGCTCGAGAATATAATCTGCATCCACTACAAATATATAGGCAGCTTCGGTTTGGGTGTGCTTTCGGCAAATGTTGAGTGCCCCTGCCTTATAGCCTTTTACATCGGGTTCATGGATAAATTTTACTTTTGCATATGGTTTGCAAAACTCTTCAACGGGTTTCCATAGCTTTGGATCTTTGGTATTATTATCGAGCACGATGAGCTCGAAATACGGATGATCCTGTTGTAGGATAGATTCAATAGTGGCAATGACTACCTCAGGCGGTTCATTGCAAATGGGAAGGTGTACGGAAACCATCAATTTATTTTTGCCTGGGAGGTGATGAGCAGTTGGCAGAGTAGACTTTTTCAGAAAAAGCTGTGCAATTCCGGTGATAATAATTAGCACAAGGTTAATGCATATAATGATCAGCAGGCTTTCCTGAAAGAAAAGATACAGTATCGCAAAGGTAAATACTAATGCTATGGTGATTTTGGAGTTAAACATAAAAAAATGCGATAGCTCAAAAAAAATATAAAAAGCCTATAGGGTGGTAATGAGCTTATACCTAGATAATTACCAAACATAATACTCAAATGTAGCTTTAATATAATATTATGTTTAACTGTATTCGTTATAATCGTAACACAGATGCTATTAGCTAATTCGTTAATAGGGTTATTTTTTATAATATTTTTTTATTTGCCTTATGTATAATTATCGCGTTAAATCGCTCCCATTAAAAGAGGTCATCAGAGACCTTGCAGAAGAATTTGGTACGGAAGTTTTGAGTGATTGTGATAAGTATTGGTTGCAACTTCCCGAGCAAATTGGCAATGGAATCATCAGGGGAATTAATTTCAAAGAGGGTCTGGGATACCTGGAGTACAATTGTGTTTTTCACGAAGAGACCCGTATTTCCTTTACAGTGGATGATATTCATCCGGCTAAATTCCTTTACTGCATCAAGGGAGAGCTAAGACATGCTTTTGAACATAATGATCTCCAGCATCATTTGCATCAATACCAGAATATTATTGTCGCCAGTAGCCGTCAGAACGGGCATACATTGGAGTTTATGGCAGGCAAACCTACTCATATTGTGAGCCTAGAGGTAGATAGAGCTCATTTTAAGGAGCAGGTAATCTGTTCTATCCAGCATCGGAATGACAAATTATCATTATTATTCTTAGACACCGAGGCAGCAGAAAAATTTCTACATGAAGGCACCTATTCACTGCGAATTGCTGACTTAGTGGAGGAAATAAGCATGTTCCAGAATAAAGATCTGCTGGAGGCACTTTTTCTAAAGGCCAAATCATATGAGATTCTTACCTATCAGGTAATACAGTACAATGACGATCATCGATCGGTAAACAATCGATCTATCCTCAGGAAGTCTGACATTGAAAAAATTAAGGAAGCCGCCAATGCTATTAAAAAGAATTTGAACAGCAGCCAGACTGTCGAGGCCATTGCTGCGCATATAGGGATGAGCATTACTAATGTGCAAAATGGCTTCAAGATTTTATATAAAACCACTGTCAATGGCTATGTGAAAAGAGAGCGATTGAAACTTGCAAAAGAGCTGTTGCTTCATTCTGACCTGAGTATTAGTGAAATTGTATTTGAAATAGGGTTGAACAGCAAAAGCTACTTTTCAAAGATCTTCAGGGCTGAGTACGAGATTTCTCCTTCAGATTTCAGAGCATTTCAAAAGAAATATGATAATGAACAATTGAATGACGAATCTGACTAAAAACAAAAAAAAGGGCCGGTTAATGAATAACCGGCCCTTTTAAAGATATTATTGAATTGATAATCCTAGGCTACTGCACAATCAGCTTTTGCTGTCGGTTGACGCCCTCACTTTGAGTGTTTACGATATAAATACCACTAGAAAGATTGCTGAGCTCGAGCGTTTTTATGCGTTCGAAGTTTTGCAACATAAAACTATTGCTATAAACCGTTCTGCCTGAAGCGTTGATTACCTGTAAGAATATTTCTTTGTCGGCACTGTAGCCGTTCAGGTCGATCGATAAACTGCTTCCTTGTTCGTAAGGATTAGGATGCAGGCTAAAGGATGCGAGCTGAGACTCGTTCAATTTCACATAATCATACAAGACGCATCTTCCAGCCTTATAGGCAACCATAGGCAGACAATCATTGCTGACCGCACATTGCTCGCTTTCCTGACATACCGTATAAGTAACCCTGAAGCTTCCCGAAAAATTAGAGATATTATCCACTTTTAAGCCGTAAATCTGTGTTGTTGGATCCGTGCTGTTGAGCTCCATTTTCCAGCCTTTTGTATTAGTAGCGGAGACAATTTTTCCACAAGGTACTGAGATGTTGAAATGGCTGAGACCGTAGCGACAGTCACCTGTTTTGACGACTTCTACTGTTTTGGTGGTACAACCATCTTCAGTAACACTACTGATGAGCCTGGTTTCGAAGCAATTGTCCATGCAGGTGTTTTCCTGCTGAGCATTACACTCGCTTACCGCAACGGTAAACTGCCCACAGGCTTCGCCATACTCCTGACCATTGTAAACACTTACAAGATTATAAGTAGTGGTTTGGTCTGGTGACAAGCTGAAAGCAAAGGCTTTTTCTGATGTTGTTTCCGAGAAAAAGTTGCGACCATCAGTATAATTTACTGTCCAGGGGCCAGCGCCGCTGAGTGTCACGGGAACATCTGTAGTTTCGCCTGCACATATAGCAACATCTTCACAACAATTGATACTGGCAGCTAACGGGCTGTCGTCATCAGGTGCAGGTGCGACCGGTGTACTGTTGTCTGGTGGAGTATTATCCTCTTCAGGTACGCAAACATCAGCTATGGTAAAAGTGGTACTGGTTTCACAGCCTTGCTCATTGGTGACCATGACGGAATATGTACCGGCAGTAAGATTGGAAATGCTGTTGGTACTTTCTCCGCTTGACCATAAAATGATATTTCCTGTTTCGGTAGCAATGGTTAAAGTGCCATCTGACTCGCAACCTGCATCTGCTTTTTCAACCAGTGTAATATCAGGACTTTCCTGATAGATCAGGGTGAAAGACTCCATTGTCTGGCATCCTTTGCTATCGGTTACAGTTACGGTGTATGTTCCTGCTTCAAGATTCGTAGCATTGGCACTCGTAATACCGTTTGACCATTCGTAAGCCAGTGGTGCTGTACCTCCGGTAGCAGTAAGGCTTATACTGCCTGTTTCACCGCAACCCGGTTCAACGATATTATCTGCTGTTACCGCGATGGCTTCTGGCGCTTCAATGGTGAAAGGATGTTCTATAGCACAACCACTGATGTCAGTGACCAGAACAGTATATTCACCAGCCTGTAAATCGGATACCTCACTGATACCGCTTTCGCCGGTAGACCATGTTGTCGTATAGTTACCAGTACCTCCGGTTACTTCCAGGTATGCATTGCTGCCGTTACCATCGTAGCAATTGGCATCAATGGTTAAGACATCAATGGATAATGGTGCGTAAAGTTGATCGACAACTACTTCTGCATCTGTAGTACAGTTATTCGCATCCGTAATCGCTACAGCATACGTGCCCGGGCTGTCGACTTCAATGCTGGCGCTGGTTTGGCCATTACTCCATACATATTGATAAGGAGCGGTTCCGCCTTTTACATTAGCATTGATGGTATTGCCCACACAGGCATCCAGTGCCGGGCTAGCAACAAGTGGCTGGGGAGACGTTATGTTATAATAAATTACTGCCTGGCATCCTTTACTGTCTGTAATCGTGGCAAAATAGGTACCATTAGGCAAGTTCAACACCGTTTCACCTATTTGTCCATTGTTCCAAAGGACGGTATAGGGCCCGACGCCGTTTTTAGGTGTAAGGCTTAGTGCACCTTTTTCATCGCCAAAACATCGATTATTATAGATTAATCTGGTATTCGCATCCACTTGAACCGGAGCAGCTATAGTCACTGTTGTATTTTGAGAACAGCCATTGGCATCCTTTACGGTGACAGTATAATTACCAGCACTAAGGTTTTCAATTTTAGCACCTGTGCGGCCGTTAGACCAACTGTAAGTATAAGGA
>JBGSXH010000661.1:0-3293 GCA_041751515.1 Cyclobacteriaceae bacterium
CGAGAACCTCAGGAGAATTTCAGGATCGTGAGCTGAAGGATGATTTTGAACTTAGCGATGCTGAGAAGACGCTGATCAGCGCTGCATCAAAAGCGTTTCGTCAGCAAAATAAACCCTTCATTGTCTTGCTCAACATTGGTGGAGTCATAGAAACGGACAGCTGGCGGGATGAAACCGATGCATTACTCGTAGTCTGGCAGGGAGGTCAGGAAGCGGGGCATGCCGTAGCTGATGTATTGACAGGGAAGGCCAACCCTTCGGGAAAACTCCCCATGACATTCCCAATCAGTTATAAAGATGACATCAGTGCCAATAATTTCCCTGGCGTCGCATTGGAGGAAGATCCGAATCCCGGTCAGTTTTCAATGATTGGTATTCCTTCGGAAGTAGTTTATGAGGAGGGCATCTATGTGGGTTACCGTTATTTTGAAACATTTGACATCCCTGTTGCCTTTCCGTTTGGCTATGGCTTGTCCTACAGTAACTTTACTTACAGCGATCTGACTGTCGAAGCTAATGAAGACCTACAGGTAAGTGTTCAATTTACCATTCAGAACGCTGGAAAAACAGCTGGAAAAACTGTTGGTCAATTATATGTCGCAGCGCCTGAAGGCACACTAGACAAGCCTGCCAAAGAGTTAAAAGCATTTGTAAAAACTGATTTGTTGGAACCTGGCGCTTCCCAGTCTTTTACCCTGACTTTAAATCCTGCTGATCTAGCTTCTTACAGCACTGCAAGTAACGCGTGGCTACTCGAACAAGGCAGTTATACTTTCCTATTGGGCAGCAATATTCAGGAAATTGAAGCACAGGAAACAGTAGAAGTGGCCGAGACAACCACAGTACTGAAAACACAAAAAGCTTTAACGCCTGAAAATGACATCCCGGAATTAAAACCTTGATAAGGTCTGATAAGGCCTATACTTGACACTTTTTCTCAAAAAACCAAACTAAGACCCTGCTTCCTTGCGTTAAACTATTGATAATGAGCAAATAACTATTGCCACAATCATTTAGACGACGAATTCATGCGAAGCAAACAATATATCTTCTTCCTATCCATGCTACTGTTCATGGCATGGACAGGAAAAGAAACCTCGATAGAAGAAAAGCTAAGGAAACAACTTGAAACATGGCGGGTGCATTACACACCAGAAAAAGTTTACCTCCATCATGACAAGCCATACTATGTCGCCGGAGATCAGCTATGGCTGAAAGCTTATCTCGTCAATGGCATCGATTTGCAGCCTTCTGCAAAAAGTGGGGTATTGTATGTAGACCTCCTGGACGAGCAACAAAGCCCAGTAGCGCAGCTTACACTACCAGTAGCCGATGGCAAAGCCCATGGTGACATCGTACTCCCGGATGACCTGGAAGAAGGGACTTACAGGCTAACCGGCTATACCCGCTGGATGAGAAACTTCGAAGAAGCGAGCTATTTTAACAAATCCATCCAGATTGTATCGAACTCCCAACAACAGGTAGAAAAGCCTGTTCCAAGCACTAATCTGGACCTCCAGTTTTTCCCGGAAGGAGGACATATGATTGCGGGTCTTTCAAGCACAGTTGCTTTTAAGGCCATTAATGAGCAGGGCTTGTCTACATCGGTATCAGGAGGGATTTTCGATCAAACAGGCCGAAAAATTACTGATTTTACCCACCAACACCTGGGCATGGGCGCCGTAACAATCACTCCTGAACATGGTCAACAATATTTTGCCAAAGTGAATTTTAAAGATGGCAGCACAAGAGACTATTCCCTACCTGATGCAAAAGCAGCCGGTTATGTGATGAAAATTGATGAAATAAGTAATGATGACCATGTTCTCATCGAGGTTGCAACCAATCTTGAAACAACAGAAACCCTCCTATTATCGGCAATTTCACAAGCCGATTTGAAATATGCCGAAGTAGTAAATTTTGCAGAAGATAAGCGCATTTCTCTGCAAATATCTAAATCCGACTTTCCAACAGGCGTCGTTCGGTTTACCCTCTCTGACCTGGAGGGTTTACCCCATGCAGAACGCCTCGCATTCATCAATCGGGAAGATCAGCTGCAGGTAACATTGACTGCTAGACAGGACAGTTATATTCCGCGGGAAAAAGTGACGGTTGACATTCAGGCAAACAATGCCAACGGAGCACCGGTGAGCACCGATTTTTCCATTGCTGTCACCGACAATGCGCTCGTCAATAACAACCCCGAAGGCATGAATATCAATACTTACCTTTTGCTGCATTCGGACCTGAAAGGCTATGTAGAAAATCCTGGATACTATTTTGATACCAAGAATGAAAGCAGCGACAAAGCCCTTCAACATTTGATGATGACCCAGGGATGGAGAGGGTTTTCCTGGGAAGACCTGGTGGCTGCCGACTTTCCCGAAATACAATACAGCAACGAAAGCGATCTTTCTATCCGGGGAAGACTGGAAACGAAGCAGGGTAAAACCGTTGAAGATGGTGAAGTGATCCTGTATCTGGAAGATCAACATCAGACTTTTATCATCACTGAGACAGACAAAAACGGCAAATTTGCCTTTGAAGGCTTTAGTTTTCAGGATAGCATCAATATTGTGGTCCAGGGTACTGATGCCAATGGCAGAAGATCGCATATCGAAGTTAAAATGGACGATGAGCGATATGTCCCCAGTGATGAAGAGAGCAGCCTTCCCCCAGCCTATCAGTTGCTGGCAAGTAATCGTGAGCAATTCATAAATGCCAGTCTTCAGCGCTTTCAAGCCATTGAAGATGAGATGGGTGCCTTGGAATTAGCTGAGGTTGTCTTAAAGGATGTAGTGATTGAGGACCGGGCAACGATCATCGAACCTTTCCGATTACATGACAGGGCCGATGCCGTGCTGCAGGGAGACCGATTGCCGGTCGCTCCATCCGGCAATATTCTGGAAAGCATGCAGGGCCGCGTTGCCGGTTTGCAAATCACCCAGACTGGGCCATATGAGTTCCGAGGAAGCATTCGCGGACAAACACAGCCTCCACTTTACTTACTCGACGGCATCCCTATTGCCGAAAATACACTTTTTCAAATTAGCCAGCATGATATCGGCAGAATCGAAATTTTAAAAAACCCTGCAAGCGCGGGCGTTTATGGCGGCAGAGCCGGTGGCGGGGTTATCGCACTGTTTACCAAAAGAGGCTCAACAGAAATGGAAGAAGTAGAGCCCGGGCCCTACATCATCAATCATCGCGCTGCGGGTTTCAGCAAAACAAGAACTTTTTATTCTCCAAAATATACCGCTAATCAGCCAGAAGACAATCCTGACCTACGGCAA
>JBGSXH010000662.1:0-1868 GCA_041751515.1 Cyclobacteriaceae bacterium
AGATTACGATTCTGACGCTTATCATGCATTCTTATCAGCTACCTCTGAAGATGAACCAAAATCGCTAAACGAAGCAAGAGGTCGCCCCGACTGGCCAAAATGGCTTGAAGCGATGAAAGATGAGATTAAATCTCATCAAGAGAACAAAACTTGGATCCTTCAAAAACGCGTCAAAGGCAGAAAAACAGTCAAATGCAAATGGGTATTCAAAATTAAATACAACCATGATGGCACAGTAAACAAGTACAAAGCTCGACTTGTAGCTAAAGGATTCACACAGGTTTATGGAATCGACTATGAAGAGACCTTTGCACCTGTAGTTCAACTTAAATCAATAAGGACTTTCTTAGCTCTAGCAGCATCCGAGAAAAATAAAGTGTATCAATACGACTTTAAAACTGCATTTCTTAATAGTGACCTAAAAGAGACTATATTCATGGAACAACCAGAAGGATTTGCAGACACTGGAAATGAGGACATGGTATGTCTCCTTAAAAAGGGTCTATATGGCCTTAAGCAGGCAAACAGAGAATGGTTCGGCATGCTGTCAAAGTTCCTTCTTACCCTAGGCTTTAAACAGAGCGCTTCTGATGCTTGCGTTTTCTCCTACCAAAGTAGCAATGGAAAAATGGTCCTCAGTGTATATGTTGATGACATTTTAACTTTTGCCTCAAGTGACAATCTTAGAAAGGATATTATGAGTAAAGTAATGAAAAAGTTCAAGGTTACCGAATTAGGAATTGCAAAGTGGTTCTTAGGACTTCATATTAATCAGCATCAAGATGGCTCCATTACAATTGACCAAGAAAAGTACATAAGTGACTTGTTAAATGAATATGGGATGTCAAATTGCAAACCGGTATCAACTCCTCTTGACAGCTCCTATATCAAGTTACTTGATTGCGCTGTAAATGATCCAAAATACAACTCGCCGATTAAGGCTTCTTATAATGAAGTAGTCGGAAAGTTAATGTATGCTATGGTAGCAACTAGGCCAGACATTGCTGTATCAATGAGTGTTGTCAGTAAATACTTAACAAGACCAGAGAAAATACACTGGGAATTTGTAATTCGAATTCTACGGTATCTTAAAGGGGCACAATCTTTTGGAATAACTTATAATCCAAAGAACTTTGATAATGACACGAAAGTTGTTGCCTGGACTGACGCAGATTATGCTTCTTGTTTAGAAACTGGTAAATCAAATACCGGCTTTGGAGTAAAGCTTTGTAATGGGTTAGTTTCTTGGTACAGCAAGAAACAAGCTACAGTTGCGCTTTCAACTGCTGAAGCTGAATACATCTCAGCATGCTCATGTGCTAAAGAAATTGCTTGGTTTAGACAATTATTGACCGATATGGGATACAGACAAAATGCTCCTACCACCATTCATGAAGATAATCAATCATGTATCCAAATGGCAAAAAATCCACAAGTGAATAACAAGACAAAACACATTCAAGTGCGATTTCACTATGTTCGTGAGCAGCTTCAGGCAAATAACATTGTATTTCAGTACTGCCCAACAAAAGAACAGATGGCAGATATCTTTACCAAAGGTTTGACGAAGGCATCGTTTATTGGACTTCGCCAAATGCTTGGACTTACAGAATTAAGAGGGAGTGTTGGAATCGATGTTAATCGTTCGTAATTATGTGTCCAATCAGACACGTGCAATATATAAATTTAAATCTGCCTGATTTATTTCTTATCTTTTATAAGTAATAAATCAGGTATCTTTTATAAGTAATAAATCAGGTTTATTAACTCTTGTCCTTTTAACAGTGGTGCTGGAAGGAGTTCAGCAGGAATAACAGTAGAACGAGCAGGGCGTGTAGTGATCCGGCTTTAACGACGCCTGGCGATTT
>JBGSXH010000663.1:0-3924 GCA_041751515.1 Cyclobacteriaceae bacterium
TTCATCTCATAAAGCAATACTGACATCAGCGCAAATGCTGCTGGCATTTTATGCAAAATGATGCCCATAAACAATGCACTTTCATTATGGTAGCTTGCATGATGACTATCTATGGCAGCCGGGTGTGCCAACAAGGTACCTTCCAGAAATGCATGCACACACAAGGCAATCAGCAAATATAAGGGCGTAGTATGGGAATGATGCTGATGTTGCTCACCCGGCATATGATGCAGATGGCCGTGCTCCACCCCTGAGGTAAAATATTCCAGCAGAAGCTGCATGAAAAAGCCCGCCAATACAAAAATCCCGATGATATCTGGCTGCATGCCATTCACAAAAAGCTCAGGCAACATGTGAATAATGGTAATTGAAAACAGGTATGCCCCTGCAAATACGAGGCTGAGCTTAAACCAGCTATCATTGACTTTGGGAATAGCAAACACCAGCAAACCGGCGCCCATGGATAATACAAATAGCAGAAGAATGTACAAATACATGGTCTATTTTTTAAGCAAAAAAATCATCCGCTCAGAACTGTCGGCTTGGTATTCTCCCAATTGATAGTCACCGAAGGTTTCCATCAGCGATAAACCGGCAGCCTCAAAATAATCCATAAACTCCTTCCGCCTGATGGCTTTCACCTTTTCCTGAAAGTGGTACTCTTTTCCGTCATCTTCAAAAACAATATTTTTAACAATATAACCCTCGACATATTCTTTGGAGATGTGAAAAGCAATTCCATTTAATACTTTTACCTCCTCGGGCACAAGGGCGTTGATAACAGTAAAAGGATTCAGAAAATCGATCAAAAGTTTCCCACCTGGTTTTAGTGCATTCGTAGCTGCCTGAATTGTTTTCAAATGTTCTTCATGGCTCTCAAAATACCCAAAACTTGTGAATAAGTTGAGTACATAGTCATAAGTCTGGCAGGCAAAGACCTCACGCATGTCGTGTACATAGAAGTGCAGATGCTCGTTTTCATGCCGGGCCGCATGGGTAATATTTTTTTGAGAAAGATCGATCCCTGTAACATCAAAACCCTTTTCGTTCAGGTAGATGGCATGGCGGCCTTTGCCGCAGGCTAAATCCAGTATCCTGTCTTTTTGGGAAGGCTGAAGGTATTTAACCAGCGAATCTATAAATGCACTGGCTTCTTCATGATCTCTGTGTTGGTATAAAATATGATAATATGGGGAATCAAACCATTCTCCAAACCACTCTATTGTCGTACTTTTCAATCTTTATATATTCTGTTAATTAACGATATTTTCCTGAACACCTTTGCTGATATAGGTATCCAGTCGCCCTGCCTCATCGCTATAAATAAGGAGGGCGTCCAGTTCGGTGCTGGACTCTATAATTTCGATAGATTTCTCCAAACCGATGACCATAAATGCCGTAGCATAAGCATCTGCGGTCATGCAGTCTGCGGCAAATACAGAAGCACTCAAAAGGCTGTGCTGCACTGGCCTGCCTGTAAATGGACTGATCGTATGGGCAAACTTCTGGCCGTCTGCTTCATAAAAATTACGGTAGTTTCCGCTGGTGGCCAAGGCCTTATTGTTCAGCGTAAAAATCATAAATGCATCTTCTGAAGGCTCTTCTTCCTCTGGTTTACTAATACCGACTGTCCAAAACTGATTGCGGGCATTTTTGCCTTCTGCAACGATTTCACCACCAATTTCAACATAAAAGCGCTCCATTCCTTTAGCCCTCAGAAAATCTGCTACTGCATCTACCCCATATCCTTTGGCAATCGCACTAAAATCCAATTGCACATGGTCTTTAGTCTTTCGAATCTCAGTACTGTCAAAATCGATGTAATTGTAATCTACAAGTTGAAGCAAACTGTCTACGATAGCATTAGAAGGATTGCGGCTTTTCCCGGGCCCAAAACCCCAGGCATTTACTAAAGGAGCGATGGTCGGATCAAAAGCACCTTCCGTATGCTCAAAAATCTCTTTGCTCCGCTGAACAACAGGTAAAAAATAAGGCAATTCAAAAGTAAAGGAAGATTCTCTGTTAAATTGAGAAATTTCTGAGTCCTCAATATAGGTTGATAACGAAGCATTAAAGTCCCTGAGCACAGAATCCACCTCCTGCTTATAGACATTTTCATTTTTATGAAGATATTTAACCATGTACTGAATATCGCCCATGGTAGCGCCCGAAAACTCAATGAGGTATAAATCATCTACCTTTTCGTTATCTTCCTGATTCCTGTACAACCAGACTGCAATCAGTAAAATCACAAGTATCAGTGAGTAAATTGCGTTCTTCTTTCTATTATTCATTGAATGCAAATGCTTTAATAAACCCTTTTCATTTTTAACCCAATAGAATTAAGCATCGTGCAATTTACGCCTTATTTATGAAAATGTTTTTGGAATACTTATTTTAGTGAAAATTTGAGAAAGCCATGCGAGAGGACTATTTGAGTGCAGATGCACAAAACCTGAATAGCGAGGAGCGGGAAGTTGAGCGGGCGCTCAGACCTTTAAGCTTCGACGACTTTACGGGACAGCAAAAAGTAGTAGACAATATAACCATTTTTGTCAGGGCAGCTTTGCGCAGAAAAGAACCACTGGACCATGTGCTGCTGCATGGCCCTCCCGGCCTCGGCAAAACGACGCTATCACATATTATTGCCAATGAGCTGGGCGCCAGTTTAAAAATTACTTCCGGTCCCGTGCTTGATAAACCCGGCGACCTGGCGGGCTTATTGACCAATTTAGAACCTAATGATGTGCTTTTTATCGATGAGATCCATCGGCTGAATCCTATTGTAGAAGAGTATCTCTATGCGGCGATGGAAGATTTTAAGATCGACATCATGCTGGATTCCGGCCCCAATGCCAGAACGGTACAAATAAGCCTCAACCCATTTACTCTTGTTGGCGCCACCACCAGGGCAGGCCTTTTGACCTCCCCGCTGCGTGCACGCTTTGGCATCAATGCCAGGTTGGAGTACTATGATGCGAAACTGCTGACCACTATTCTCATTCGAAGTGCCCATATTCTTCAATGCCCGATGGATGAAGACGCTGCTTATGAGATAGCCAGAAGAAGCCGGGGTACCCCACGAATAGCCAATAATTTATTGCGCAGAACCAGAGACTTTGCCGAAATTAAGGGCAATGGCAGGGTGAACCATGAAATTGCTCAGATTGCCCTTGCTGCACTGGATGTTGACCAGAATGGTTTGGACGAGATGGATAATCGCATTCTCAATACTATCATTCAGAAGTTTCGGGGAGGGCCCGTAGGGCTTTCCACCATTGCCACTGCCTGCAGCGAAGAAGCCGAAACCATAGAAGAGGTATATGAACCATTTTTGATCAAGGAGGGCTTCATAAAAAGAACTGCACGGGGAAGGGAGGCTACCGAAAAAGCCTATGAACATTTGCAAATCGCTCCGCCACAATCGGGCAAACAGCAGGGGCTTTTCCCGTAACGCCTACTCATTTGGATAAAGGACAACTTAGCGATTGGATTAAACGAACGGCACTGGCATCCGGCTTTGACTTTTGTGGCATTGCCAAAGCCGGATTTCTGGAAGAAGATGCCCGGCCCCTGGAGCAGTGGCTCAATGCCAATGCCCATGGGAAAATGCAATACATGGAAAATCATTTTGATAAGCGGCTGGACCCGACAAAACTGGTGCCAGGTGCAAAGTCTGTGATTACATTGCTCTATAACTATAAGCCTCAGCAAGATTTGTTTGAGGGGAAGCACTATAAAATTTCCAAATATGCGTATGGCAAAGATTACCACTTTGTCATCAAGAGTAAACTAAAAGATATTCTACAAAGCATCGTTGACATGGCCGGTGACATTGACGGTCGCGTATTTGTCGATTCGGCACCCGTCATGGAGCGCAGCTGGGCGAAAAAAAGTGGTGTAGGATGGATTGGCAAAAACAGT
>JBGSXH010000664.1:0-1944 GCA_041751515.1 Cyclobacteriaceae bacterium
AGTAGATTGGCCTTTGGGAATGGAGGATTCAGTTTCTGAAATAGTTTATCGTCAAATCCACTTTTAACCGTATCCAGGTCGGCATTGACGAGTGTTGTTAATTTTATATTTGGCATAGTTAGCTAAATGTTCTGTCCACCGCGATTGTTAAATAATTTATTGAATAAAGCAGATGAAGTGCAAAATAGGGCGGTATATGGAGGAATATATTTTTCTCAAATTTTTATTTGGATTCATTACAAATAAGCAGTAAACTTGCAGTGTTATTTTAAATCAATCTAAATAAAAGGATGAAAAGACTTTTCCTGTTCTTTGTACTATCGGTAGTTTTTTGCGGGTTTGCATTTTCTAATGCCATTGCACAAGATGCCGCTGCCAGTCTTCAGGGAGTGGTTACAGACATTAATAATGAACCTTTAAGTTATGTGAATGTAACTTTGGAAGGAACAACAAGAGGTGTATATACTGATGTGAAAGGCAGATATACAATACAAAATTTGAAGCCCGGTGATTATGAAATCGTGTTTTCCGCAATTGGGTTTAAAAAATCAAAACAGATAGTCTCTATTGCTTCAGGGCAGTTGGAAAGTCTTAATTTGAGCATGGAAGAAGATATACAGGCCATGCCGCAGGTGACCGTCATTGCCAGCAGAGACCGTCTTTTCAGCAAAGTGCCGGGTGCTGTAAGTTATATCAATAACAAAGAATTGAAAATGCTGCAACCGATTTCCGGTAATGAAGCTTTAAGACGCGTTCCTGGCGTGCATGTGGTGGACGAAGAAGGTGCAGGTTTGCGTACCAATATTGGTATCAGGGGTTTGGACCCGGACAGAAGCCGTTCGGTTTTAATCCTTGAAGATGGTGTGCCAGTGGCACTGAACCCTTATGGTGAACCTGAAATGTACTTCACCCCTTCTATTGACCGTATGGAAGGTGTAGAAGTCTTGAAAGGAAGCGGGCAGGTACTTTACGGGCCACAAACCATTGGTGGAGTGGTGAATTATATTACCGCCAACCCTCCGGAAGAAGCGGAAGGCCGTGTTAAAATACAAGGAGGCGAGGGAGGCTATTTCTCCGGGCTCGTGGGCTATGGTACTACTTTTGGAAATACAGGAGTGCAGGTAAACTTACTCAGAAAGCAGGCAGAAAATCTTGGTCCCACACAATTTCAGTTAACAGACTTTAATACTAAGTTGAAATTATCACTTTCTGACCGCGCAAAACTGGGTTTTAAGCTGGGTGTTTACGATGAAGTTTCCAATTCAACCTATGTTGGCTTAACACAAAATATGTATGAGTCAGGAGGGCAGGATTTTCTAAGAATAGCTCCTGACGATGAACTCGATGTTCGCAGGTATTCTCTCAGTGCCAATCACGAGTACAACGTAAATGAGAATTTACAATTCTTGACCACAGTCTTCGGTTACACTACCACCCGTAACTGGCGTCGACAAGATTTTTCCTATGATCCGGAAGCAAGCAACCAAACAGGTGTTGTTTGGGGAGATGAGTCAATTCCTGGTGGCGCTATTTACATGCGCAATAGCACTGGTAACAGAAACCGACAATTTGAAGTAGCGGGCGTTGAACCTCGTGTAAAATACAATTATCAACTGGGTGATGTCGATAATGAATTGAAAGCCGGCCTACGCTATATGTACGAACGCGCATATGAGCAACGTGTGAATGGCAGTTTTCCACAAGCTGGATCAGGAAATCTCGTGCAGGATGAAGTGAGGACGGGAAGAGCATTTAGTGCATTTGCCCAAAACAAATTCTTCCTTGATGATGCCTGGAGTGTCAATTTAGGAATGCGTTTCGAGTCTTACTCATTTGAAAGAGATATCTTAAGAAACAATTTTGGCGGTACAGTACTGGATACCATGATAGCTGGAGGTAGCATGACGCAGGAAATTATTCCGGGAGCAGGGGTAAACTATAAAG
>JBGSXH010000665.1:0-2868 GCA_041751515.1 Cyclobacteriaceae bacterium
GAATAATTAGCTGGAAACAAGCCGGTACTGCTTCAATATTACCAATTATGATATAAAGTACCGCCACTACATATAGCAACACCATCGCAGGTACCAATTTCCCGGCAACTTTCCCTATGCGTTTGATACCACCGAAAATGACTGAAGAAACTATGATAGTAATGACAATACCGGAGATCAAGTCAGAATACAGTGTATCACCACTCACAAAGCCATAAGGAATCAGGACAGTATCCCGCACTACTTGCGTCAGCTGGTTAGCCTGGAAGATCGGCAAAGGTCCAAACATGCCAGCGATACAGAAGAACACCGCCAACGGCTTCCATTTTTTGCCCAGGCCCTCGACAATCACGTACATCGGGCCGCCCTCCGGATTACCCTGACTATCTTTGCCACGATACATGATGGCTAAGGTACAGGTGAAAAACTTCGTTGCCATCCCCACCAGGGCACTCATCCACATCCAGAATAAAGCACCGGGGCCGCCCATAGTAATGGCGACGGCTACACCACTGATATTGCCCATACCTACTGTTGCAGCCAATGCACTGGAAAGCGCTTCAAAATGGTTAATATCTCCCGGATCATTGGGGTCGTCATACTTTCCTCGTAGCACATTAATCGTATGTCCCAGATATCGGAAGGGCAGAAACCTGGAGTACAGCATGAAAAATAAACCACCACCCATTAATAATATTAATAGTGGGGTTCCCCAGGCATAGTTACTGAAAGCGAGAAGAAATGCTTCTATTTTATCCAAAGCGAGGTTTTATTGGGCCAAAATACCAAATATACTACGGCATTTCTTAAAAGAAAAGCATTTATTGGCTTGTTAAATATTGAATGTGACTTAATGATAGAGCAGTGCGCTGCACCTACAAAGTGGCACCCTTTACTTTAAGTTGAACTTTATACACGCCGGATTGAGCTGTAATAAATAAAGTGGTGCCATCTGCTCCACCAAATGCGAGATTCGTCGGTACCTGCGGCACTTCTATGGTTCCCAAATGTTCATCGTCGGGAGAAAACACATGAATTCCGCCAGGGCCTGTTGCGAATAAATAACCATTTTCACTCACTTTCATTCCATCAGGCGCACCCGCCTCACTGCTATCGGTACCATCATAAATGAGTACACACTCGCCAAGCGTGCCATTTTCATTTAAAGGAAATTTCTTAATAATTTTTGCATCACTATCTGATTGTGCTATGTATAAGTGACTTTCATCAGGGGTAAATGCGAGCCCGTTGGGTCGGACAAAACTTGAGTCCAACAATACCAAATCACCATTTGAATAGCGAAATACGCCGTTAAATGAAAGCTCTTTCTCATCGTCATCGTCGCCATCACTTAAACCATAAGGAGGATCGGTAAAATAAATATCTCCAGATGAATGTTGCACAATATCGTTAGGGCTATTTAATTTTTTTCCCTGATAGGTAGCGACAATCACTTCGGAAGCGCCATTTAAATCGTGCCTGCTTACTTGCCTCCCTTCATGCTCAACGGCTATCAAATGGCCATCCTGGTCAAAAATCAATCCGTTGGACTTACCACTTGGATTGATAAATTCTTGCACCTCACCTGCTGAATCTACTTTATAAATAATACTGGCAGGAATATCGCTGAATAACCATGCTGCCTCTTCAGCCCACCAAACAGGACCTTCAGTAAAGTCAAAACCATCCGCTACCAGCTCCACCTTATCCGAGGAAAGTATTTCAGATAAAGCATCTTTTGTATCTTCATCAACTTCCTTTTCCTCCTGAGAAGGAGAGCAGGCGAAGCTTAAAATACATAGTGAAAACAGAATGTAGCTTGGGTTTTTCATATCGTTTAGGATTTTTTTTTTAAGATATTAAGCTTTTGTCTAGTAAGCAATTCTACCGCAGTTCAAAAAGCAGGGTGACAATGCAGCGCATCATCACCCTCAATATTATATAGCTAAAAGTATTAGTGCTTTTTATCTGCTTTGCGAGAGGGCCATCAAACTGGCCAATCTGTACAATACACGCGCTCCAACGTTACCGTCCCATTCGCTGCCGTCATCACCCTGGGCCACTTCACATAAATCGAAACCTATGATTTTTTTTCCGGAAGTTGCCAGCACTTTAATCAAATGCATGGCTTCAAAGTAATCAAAACCACCAGGCACGGGCGTACCTGTATTGGGGCAAAGCTTAGGATCCAGCGCATCAATATCAAATGAAACATAGACATTTTCGGGGAGTTGAGCAACAATTTCCTGGCAAATCTTATGCCAGTTATCTCCTTTGAACTGCCGGTCTTTGATGCCCTGATCATAATAGCTAATGATTCTACCCTGGCTTTCTTCTACCATTCTGGCCTCAGCTTCACACTAGTCCCTGATGCCCACCTGCACCAATGGCCCGGCTGCAGTTTCATTCAAAGCATTATACATGATGGAGGCATGAGAGTAGGTAAAACCTTCGTAGGCGATCCGCAAGTCTGCATGAGCATCTACCTGGAGGATTCCGAAGCTATCGTACCGTTCTGCCAGCGCCTGAATTAATCCCAGCGGCGTGCTGTGGTCACCACCAACTATGCCCACCATTTTACCAGCATCCAAAAGCGTCTTGGCACGGGCCTTTACTTCAGCATTCAACTTTGCACTGGCTTCGTTAATTTCCGTAAGCAGCGTTTCGTAATTTTCATCGTCATCGGCCTCATTACCTTCTTCCAGCCAGCTGATGTATTCCCTGGCGGCCTCACGTAAATGATCGCTGATCTCCAGCCAGTTATTATCCTCATTATCAAGAAAGATACCCGTCTTCCAGGCATCCTTGATATCTGACTGATAAAGGTCAAGCTGGGGAGAAGCCATTAAAACGGCTTCTGGTCCGGCA
>JBGSXH010000666.1:0-3918 GCA_041751515.1 Cyclobacteriaceae bacterium
ATTACTGACAATGCAGAAGCAAATTTAAAGCAATTTTACGATTCGCAGGAAATAGCGTTTTCTAAACTATCGCTTCTGGACGATATGGGAAAGTATCGCTATCAATTGGATGAAGGAACATTAAAACAGCGTGAATTCAGGCAATTTTCGGCTGGACTTCTTCAGGCATTTACACAAAGGATTAATGAGAATGCGCTGGTGATGGGCAATGCAGATGCTACAAAGACGTTGGCCGCTTTTGCTAATCTGCTGGAAGCCAAAATTAGCCTCGGTAAAATTCGTAGTTTATTGCTCAAAACGAGTAATGATAGCATATTCTCTTATGCTGATTATGCTGATTTTTCAGAAGACAAGGCCTTTTTTTACAACAGTTTGAGAGACTTCAACTTTTATGCTGATGCTGTTGCCAGTAATGAATTGCAGCAAGTCGTCACTAGCAGCAGCTACAAGGAAGTGGCTGGGCTGCTAAAAGCGTTGGAGAGCAATCCCCAAAATATTGATGAGTTGGACAATCCTATTAGCACTTATAACCTCTTCACAGCCAATGTGGAAAATTTTCTATTAGTGGAACAAAAGCTTATAGAGAGAATTAAAGCAAGTATGGCGGAAAATATTGCTGAGCTACAGCAAACGCTTTACGGTTTATTGTTTACAAGTACTTTTATTCTCATTATCGCCTTATTGCTTTCCTATTACATTCTGGACTACATTGCCACTTCACTGTCATATTTGAGAAGAGCGGCAGACCGTATTCAGCAAGGCGCGACTGATATTGTGCTGGGGATTCAAAGTAAGGATGAAATTGGTACTGTGGCCTCCTCTTTCCGAGGGGTAGTGCAGAAAAATATCATGCTGACAGCCGTTGCGCAGGCAATCGGCGAAGGCAATTATGAACTTCATGCTGAAGTTCAGGGAAAGGAAGATATCCTTAGTATCGCAATGAACGATATGCGCCAGAAATTGCAGCAATTCAATATAGATAGCACCAATAATAGTTGGGTGTTGACCGGCGTGTCAAAATTGCTGAACCAGTTATCCAAAGAGAATACCCTGGAGAAGGTGGCTGAAAAAGTAATCGTTTACCTCAGTAAATATACAGAGGCAGAAGCAGGCATCATATATCTGCATGATGATACCGGCAGGCTAGGGGCAACCGCTAGTTATGGGCTGGACCTTAGCTTAGAACAACTTCCGGTTTACCAAATAGGACAGGGCAAAATTGGCGAAGCTGCGAATGACGGTGCAGTACAATTGCTGCATGATGTACCTGAAACCTATTTGCATGTAAAAACCGGTCTGGTAGACATTCCGCCTTCCTCAGTAATTATCGTTCCTCTTATTTATGCAGATAGTAAAATTGGTGTGATCGAACTCGCTTCCAGAAAACCATTTAATGACGTTAAGCAGACATTCCTTGAAGATGTTGCTGAAGAAGTAGCGGTAGTGATGTTTACTTTAAAGACCCACCTCCAAACCCAGGAATTATTATACGAAACGCAAAACCAGGCAGAAGAGCTTGAAACACAACAGGAAGAATTGCGACAGGTCAATGCAGAGCTAAAAGCCTCTGAGGAAGAATTGAGAGTAAGCCAGGAAGAACTTCAGGAGAAAAATACGGAGCTGGAAGAAAAAGCGCAACTGCTCGAAGAACAGTTCGAGGCACTTGGGACCAAAAATAAGGCACTGGAAGACGCCCGGAGTGCTATCGAACTTAAAATGCAGCAGGTAGAAACCGTTAGCAAGTACAAGAGCGAGTTTTTGGCAAATATGTCGCATGAGTTGCGAACACCGCTCAACAGTATTTTGATTCTGTCAAAGCTGCTTTCTGACAACCCCGATAAGAATTTAAATGCTAAACAGGCTGAACATGCCCTGATCATCAATAAGTCTGGTGCTGATTTGTTGAAGCTCATCAACGAAATTCTTGATCTGTCCAAAATTGAATCGGGTATGATAAAGCTCGATATGGAAGAGGTAGCGATTAAGGCAATGCAACTCAGGTCTGTTTTTAAAGAAATGGCCACTAATAAAGACATTACCTTCCAGGTCAATCACAATATTCCTAATTGCAGCACCATTTATACCGACCGCTTCCGACTGGAGCAAATATTGAAGAACTTTCTGAGCAACGCCATTAAATTCACTGACAAAGGAGGAGAAATAGCGCTGGATATTTTTGAATCAACAAAACACTTCCGTTCCGGACCCTTGGAAGACGTCAGTGAGATTATCGCTTTTTCAGTTAAGGACAATGGCATCGGAATATCGAAAGATAAGCAGGAAATGATCTTTGAAGCTTTCCAGCAAGCTGATGCTTCCACTACAAGAAAGTATGGAGGTACAGGTCTTGGTCTGGCCATCAGTAAGGAATTGGCCAATTTATTAGGTGGGGAAATAACATTGGAAAGCTCGCCGGGAGAAGGCAGCAATTTCACTTTGTATGTCCCCAGGAAACTCAATGAAAGAACAGCATCTCAGCAGACCCAAGTGGCAGTAAAAGCCTCCGGCGAAGAACCGCCTTCCAAAAGTCAGCAGGGCATTAGTCAAACATTAGATACTTTAAAAGATGATAAAAAGCATGGGCAACGTACCTCTTTGCTGATTATCGAGGATGATAAAGGCTTTAATAATGTTTTGGCAGATTTTGCCCGTTCAAAGCATTTTGAAGTTAATCAGGCATTTACCGGAAAAGAAGGCCTGGACATTGCCAGGGACATTGTACCCGATGCCATTATGCTGGACATTAATTTGCCAGATACCACGGGATGGAAAGTGCTACAGGAAATACGGCAGGACAAGGCACTCAAGCATATTAATGTGCATATCATGTCAGCCTACGATGAGGGAATTGCTGAAAACATGCATTTGAGTCAGGAATATATGCCAAAGCCGGTGACACTGGAAATGCTGAATACTGCATTTAATACCATGACCACCCTGACTGCAGCACAAATTGATACAATTCTTATAGTGGAAGACAATGAGATAGAAAACCATGCTATCAGCGAACTACTCAGTGTTTACGACATAAAATCTGTATCCGCTTATTCTGCTGAAAGTGCCGAGAAAATGCTGCAAGACCAAAAGTTCGATTGCATTATTCTCGATCTTAACCTTCCCGGTATGAAGGGCTACGATTGGATGGAACGCCTGCGCAATACAATGGGGCTTTCAGATATTCCAATCATTATTTACTCCGGGAAAGACTTGGATGAGGAGGAGGAAATGAAATTGAAAAAATTCGCCAATACCATCATCATCAAAAACGAGTATTCTTATATGCGTTTGCTTGATGAAGTGCAATTATTCCTCCATAAGGTCGATCAAAAAATGCCCAAGGGAGAGGATTTTCAGATAAAGCTTCACAATCCTGAAGAAATCCTTCGCGAGAAGACGGTTTTGGTGGTGGACGATGACGTGCGCAATGTTTATTCTTTGTCGAACCTGCTGGAAGGGCAGGGTATGAAAATACAGGTTGCCTACAATGGTAAAGAAGCCCTTGATCTGTTGGAGCAGGATCAGCTACCCGACATAGTACTCATGGACATCATGATGCCCGAAATGGACGGTATTGAAGCCATCACCGCCATTAGAAAATCATTCAAACTGAAAAATTTACCAGTGATAGCGCTGACGGCCAAAGCGATGAAGGAAGACAAGGAAAAGTGCATTGCGGCAGGGGCATCGGATTATGTGCCAAAACCTGTAGATACTAATAAATTACTCAATTTGATGCGAGTATGGTTATATGAGGCATAATCCAGATACATTTGAGGAAGAAGTGGAGCACTTAATTGATGTCATTCATAAGCATTATGGTTATGACTTCAGAGGTTACTCAAGGGCTTCCGTGTACAGGCGGGTAAAGCGATTTATGTCTAATAAGAATTTTCAAAGCGTAGCAGCACTCCAGGCCAA
>JBGSXH010000667.1:0-5248 GCA_041751515.1 Cyclobacteriaceae bacterium
GATGTATAAGTATTTAAAAAGTGCAGAATAGTTAAAAAAACGGAGGCTCGGGAACAGTGCTCCCAAACCTCCGTTTTACAATATTGATTTCTAATTTGCAGCTACTAAAATTTCGAGTAGCTTTTTAGCAACACCTTCTGAGGAGGC
The DNA here is from genome assembly GCA_041751515.1 of Cyclobacteriaceae bacterium. Taxonomy (GTDB): domain Bacteria; phylum Bacteroidota; class Bacteroidia; order Cytophagales; family Cyclobacteriaceae; genus JBGSXH01. The sequence goes on from JBGSXH010000667.1 coordinate 148, forward strand.
TGGGTTCTGGCCTGTGATTAACATGCCATCACGCAAAACATAGGGTTCCCAGTCATTAGCTTTCATATACTTCGCACCAAATGTTTTTAGTTCGTCTTCCAGTAGAAATGGAACTACATCAGTCAATTGAACACCTTCTTCTTCTGTATTAGTAAAGCCAGTTACTTCCTTCCCCTCCACCAGAGGCTTACCGGCAGGGGTCTTTGCCTTCAATAAAGCTGCAGGAGCATGACAGACAGCAGCTATGGGTTTGCCCGCTGCTTCAAAAGCTTCAATGAGTGCTATGGAATGTTCATCTTTTACCAAGTCCCACATCGGGCCATGACCTCCGGGGTAAAATACAGCATCATAATCTTCAGCCTTCACATCGCTGAGTTTTTTGGTTGATGCTACAGCCTTCTGTAACGACTCATCCTTATCATATCGCTTTGTGCTTTCCGTTTGGAAGTCCGCAGTTTCGCTTTTCGGATCGATGGGCGCCTGCCCACCTTTTGGTGATGAAAGGGTAATTTCCGCGCCCGCATCTGCCAAAGTGTAGTACGGAGCTACGAGCTCTTCCACCCAAAAACCAGTTTTTTCTCCGGTGTCGCCGAGCTTGTCGTGCGAAGTCACCACAAAAAGTATTTTTGCTTTGCTTATATTAGTCATAATTTTTATTTGTTGTAAATAATGTAAAACCCAATGTTTACAGCAAAGTTTAGAATTTTAGTTGCCATAAGAAATAATGCTTTTTTTGGGACAGTAAATAACGAATAGTAAGTCGATGTCATCACACCATGTTGTCCGTGAAGGGCAGGAACCTGCCTTGTACATTTATGAATTTAATGATGAAAATCTGCCAATCATTGAGCAAATTCTGGAGTGGAATCCTACAGTATTTATTCACGCATCACAAATTGGGAAAGCGCCTTTGCAGGCTTTTCATTGGGACGTAGTCGTAGGGCATGTTGAGGTGGGCTTTCTAAATGCCGAAACAATATCAGAGGCAGCGTTGCAAGATGTTTTAAGAAAAACACATAATCATGCGGTCATTATTGTAAAGAAATTTTCCTCATCAATGGATGACTGGCTTTTTCTCACAAATGAGTTTGATGTAAAAATTATCTCATGCAATAGACAATGGGTCTATTTACAGCACTTTCATAAATGGTTACCCAAAAATACTACAATACAGATAATGAATATTCACGCGAATGATTTAAGCGATGATTTTCAAAAAATTGACTCCAATTTGTACGAATATTTAATAGCAGAAAACGGATTTATATCACTTGATTTTAGGCAAGCCTATTGGATTGGAGAGTCAATTTAACGCCATATTGCACTTAACATTCTGTCTTTGGAATGAATATCTTTATGAATAAGCACAGATGAATAGCCTTTCTTTTCCAACAGCGCTTTTGTCGCTGCCCCGAATTGCTCATTGATTTCAAAATAGAGCTTTCCTCCTTTCTTTAACATCGTTTTGCCTCGATCTGCAATGACATCATAAAATAATAAAGGTTGATCTTGGGGCACATACAATGCCGATGGAGGATCGTAGTTAAGCACATTAGCATGCATCTTATCCTTTTCTGCCGGCAATACGTACGGAGGATTACTCACGACCACATCCTGCAAAGGCAATGCTGGAGTTTCCTGAAGTATGTCGGCATTAAATATATTGATTTTCGTATTTAACAATTCAGCATTTCGTTGCGAAACTGTCAATGCCTCATGGCTAATATCAAGCGCGGTAACTTTTGCATGTTGCAGCGCTAAGGCTAATGAAATAGCGATACAGCCTGAGCCGGTACCAATATCTAATAGGCTACCTTGTAAATGAGGATGCTCCCTAATGATGAGCGCAACCAGCTCTTCTGTCTCTTGTCTAGGAATAAGCGTATGCTCATTGACAAGGAACTTCCTGCCATAAAACCAGGCATAACCGGTAATATGTTGAATAGGCTTTCCCGAAGACAGCGATTGCTTAGCTTCGTGATAGCGTTCTGCCTGCGAGGCTGTAAATTCGAAGGGTTGTAGCTGCTGGGCCAGTGAAATTGGTGCATCCTGGAGCCACTCTAAAATGTAGACCAGTATGGCATCAGATTCCTGACGATCGTACAACACGTACAATGCCTCGTGTAAATCCTGCCGTATAGCAAACAATGGATAGCTTCCCTGCTGTATCATAATTTATTTTTTTCAAAATTAGCCAAATATCATGGAAGGCTGAATTATTTTTCTGAATTCAACTGCACTTCTGTATCTTCGCACTGTGCAGAGTGAATCGATTTATATGCAGCGAGCCCTGGAGCTGGCAGAACAAGGCCTGGGCTATGTGCGGCCAAATCCGCTGGTAGGTTGCGTTATTGTTCATCAAGAGCGTATTTTGGGTGAAGGATTTCATCAAATTTATGGTGGACCACATGCAGAAGTAAATGCCATCTCGTCAGTGAAGGAAGCTTCATCAGCGCTTTTGCCTGAAAGTACGCTTTATGTCACCCTGGAACCCTGTGCACACTATGGAAAAACACCGCCTTGTGCAGCGTTGCTGGTGAAGCATAAAGTGAAACGAGTAGTAATTGCTACTTTAGATCCCAATCCGCTGGTAGCAGGGAAAGGTGTTGAAATCCTCCAAAAAGCAGGTATTGAAGTAGCGGTAGGTTTCATGGAAAAGGAAGCCCAATGGCAGAACCGGAGGTTTTTCACCTATATCAATGAAAAACGTCCTTATATCATTTTCAAATGGGCACAGACATCTGATGGCTACATGGCGCGCGCAGATTATGACTCTAAGTGGATCAGCTCTGTAATGAGCAGGCAGCTGGTGCATAAATGGCGTGCTGAGGAAGCTGCAGTAATGGTTGGTACTAACACTGCCCACTATGATGATCCGCAGCTAAACGTGCGCGACTGGAGTGGAAACAACCCTGTACGTATCGTTCTAGACCGTAAACTAAGGTTATCTGCAGATCTGAAACTATTTGATCAATCACAAGCTACGCTTTGTTTTAATACGCTTAGGAACGATGCTTCGCATAATTTGACGCTGGTTCAGCTAAGCGAAGATAATTTCTGGAGCGAGCTGATGGAGCAGCTTTATCTGCATAAAATTCAGTCTGTTCTGGTGGAAGGCGGCACTGCTGTTTTTGAGCAGCTACGGCATCATAACTATTGGGATGAAGCCAGAGTTTTTACTTCTCCGGCCTATTTCGGTGAGGGTATTCCAGCTCCCCATCCCATGGGAACTTTAACGTATACCGATCGGGTTGATACAGATCATTATTCATTATACCTTAACAAAAGCATATCCTGATAAATATGGCCGAAGAATTATTAATGCCTGTAAGTGCAGATAAAAAAGAGAAGTATGAAGCCCTTTTGCCTCAAATTGAGGCTTTAATGACAGGCGAGGATAATACCATCGCCAACCTTGCCAATATTGCTGCGGCTTTAAAATATGGAATGGATTTTTTCTGGGTCGGATTTTATATCGTTGAGGGGGATACATTGGTATTAGGACCTTTCCAGGGGCCAATCGCCTGCACGCGTATTCCTAAAGGTAAGGGTGTATGTGGCAAAAGTTTTGCAGATGCCAAAACAGTCTTAGTGCCTGACGTCGATGCATTTCCCGGTCATATCGCCTGTAGTAGTGACAGCCGCTCAGAGATTGTCGTGCCGGTAATTCAAAATGGAACTGTGAAAATGATCCTGGACGTGGATAGTAAGGCTGTCAACGATTTTGATGCCATTGATCAGCATTATCTGGAGCAGCTTATGGCGATGCTGGCATCTGATTTATCACAATAAAACTGAACATAAATCCGAAGAAGATGCTTCGGATTTATCCTTTTAAGGTAATTCTGCTATTATGGTGGATCCTGCCTTGGTTTTGTCTCCAATGGCGACGTTGACTTTCGCATCCAAGGGTAGCAGTACATCCACACGAGAGCCAAACTTAATAAAGCCAAACTCTTCGCCTTGTTGGAGGCTATCTCCTTCAATGACATACCATTTGATACGACGCGCCATGGCGCCGGCTATCTGTCTCACCAGTACCTGAATACCATTCTGCAGCTCAATGACGAAGGTAGTTCGCTCATTATCTGTGCTGGATTTTGGATGCCACGCTACCAGATACTGCCCGGCATGATATTTAAAGTACTTAACGATGCCTGAAACAGGGGTTCTGTTCACATGCACATTTACCGGGGACATAAAAATACTAATTTGCTTTCGTTTTGCATTGAAATACTCCTTTTCATGCACTTCTTCAATGACTACAACCTTACCATCTGCCGGAGCAAGAACATGCTTATCATTGATTGAAGCTTTTACTCTTGGGTTCCTGAAAAACTGGAGAATCAAGAGGTAGAAAATAACACTTCCTATTAATAGAAAGTTAGGTATCAACATTTTCTCAGGAAAAGCATACCGGACACCCAGGTTCAGTAGCACCAATGCAACAAATAAAACTATTAATAGCCTTCTGCCTTCTTTGTGAATTGTCATAAGTGATATAAAGAGTGCTGTTACGACAAAGCAACAGCACTAGTGAATCTTTGTTAAAATCCGCCTCTGTATTTGTAGGTTTTTGAAACTTTGTCAATAGCCACAACATAAGCAGCAATACGCATAGGAATCTTATGCTCCATAGCAATTTTGTATACGTTGTCAAAAGCGTCTTTCATAATCCTGTCCGACCTTCTGTTTACCCTTTCCCGGGTCCATTTATATCCCAAACGGTTTTGTACCCATTCAAAATAAGAAACTGTTACACCACCAGCATTGGCGAGAATATCCGGGGCCACCATAATACCTTTTTCATTGATTATGGCATCTGCTTTAGCTGAAGTGGGTCCGTTGGCGCCCTCTACAATAAGCTTGGCTTTTATTTTATCAACATTATTAATGGTAATAACATCTTCTTTGGCAGCAGGGACTAACACGTCAACTTCCAGGGTTAGCAGGTCATCTCCGTCAATTTTTTCTGCGCCAGGCAAACCTTCAAGGCTACCATTTTTCTCGTCACGGTAAGCTACCGCTTCCTTGATATTAATACCTTTTGGATTATAATAAGCACCGCTCAGGTCGCTGATCGAAACGATTTTTACGCCTC
>JBGSXH010000668.1:0-3046 GCA_041751515.1 Cyclobacteriaceae bacterium
GGTGCGATGGTGTCCGGGAGTATTTTATCGAGAATGTCCTCATGTGGTTCCGAGACTATAAGATCGATGCGCTGCGCCTTGATGCGGTGCATGCCATCAAGGACCTGGGACCGAAGCATATTCTTCGGGAGATCAAAGAGCGGGTGGATGCTTTAACAGCAGATGGCGAGCAAGCCCATTATCTGATCACCGAGCTGGATTTGAATGACAATAAGTTTATCAATCCGCTGGAAAAGGGAGGTTATGGCATGGATGCGCAATGGATCGATGAATTTCACCATGCCTTGCGTGTGGCCGCTGGCGGTGATAAAACTGGCTATTACAGCGATTTCGATGGGCTAAAGCACCTGGCTAAATCTTATGAAGATGCTTATGTGTATGATGGCCAATACTCTCCGCATAGAAAGAAGAAATTTGGCGTGAAGGCCAGTGACAATCCTGGTAAGCAATTTATCGTTTTCTCGCAAAATCATGATCAGGTAGGCAACCGGATGCTAGGTGAACGCAGCAGTGAACTGTTCAGCTTCGAAATGCAGAAACTCATGGCTGCAGCGACATTAGTAAGTCCTTATCTGCCGATGTTGTTCATGGGCGAAGAATGGGCGGAAAGTAATCCGTTTCAGTATTTTGTAAGCCATACCGACCCCGATCTCGTCGAGGCAGTGCGCAAAGGAAGGAAAGCAGAGTTTGCTGAGTTTCATGCCCAGGGGGAAGCCCCAGACCCGCAATCTGAAGAAACTTTTAAGCAATCGAAATTGCAATGGGCGCAGCACAAAGCGGGCAAGCATGCAGTGATGTTCCAGTACTACAAAACTTTGATCGCTTTGAGAAAGGCGACACCTGCCCTATCTGTACTCAACCGCCGAAACCTACAGGTGCAGTGTGATGAAAACAAAGGCACCTTAAGTCTTTATCGCTGGCACGAAACGCAGCAAGTCGCCTGCATTATGAACTTTTCTGACAAGCAACAAACTGTTGCATTGACAGCAAAAGGACGTTGGAAAAAGATATTTAATTCTGCCGCTACCGAGTGGCAGGGCCCTAACAATGGGGCAGAAATTATAGAAGCCGCTGCCACAGTGCAGCCAGCATCCATTATCATTTACGAAAAACAGCATGTATAATCCAGGCGCTACTTATAGAATACAGTTTCATAAAGATTTTACTTTCCAGGATTTTGAAGCCACCGTCCCCTACCTGCAAAAACTGGGCATAACTACTTTATATGCATCACCGATCTTTCAGGCTACTCCAGGCAGAACGCATGGTTATGATGGTACGAATCCACACAAAATTAACCCTGAAATTGGCGATAAAAAACAGTTTAAAGGTATTACAAAGCAATTGAAGGGCAGCGGCATTGGATGGCTACAAGACATTGTTCCGAACCACATGGCCTACCATAGCGACAATGCCTTGTTAATGGATGTACTCGAAAACGGAAAATCCTCCAAATACGCTGCATTCTTTGACATTGACTGGGAAAGTCCCCAGTATAATGGCAAAGTCATGGTACCGTTTCTTGGTAAACCTTTGCAGGAAGTAATTGCAGATAAAGACTTGAAAATTATCCTGAAGCAGGAAAAATTGTATTTCGATTATTTCGATAATTTATACCCGCTATCCATCGCTTCTTATGAAGTAATAATTGCAGCCTCCGGACTTAAGAAAGATTTTGCGCAATTGCTTGTCAAAGACCAGTCCGCCATTGATGCTGCGCTGAAAACTGTAAATAATTCGCCTGATAAATTAAAGGAACTTTCAGATTTACAACACTATCAGCTTTGTTTCTGGCAGGAAACCGACAGCAAAATCAATTTTCGCCGCTTTTTTACTGTGAACGGATTGATATGCCTGAACATTCAGGATAAAAATGTTTTCGAGACTTACCATGAATTCATTGCCGGCCTGGTCAAGGATGGCAGTATTGATGGTTTGCGGATTGACCACGTCGATGGCCTTTTCGATCCGGCTGCTTACCTGCAGGACCTCCGGAATCTTGTTGGTGAGGAAACCTATATCACGGTTGAGAAGATTCTTGAAAGTGGTGAAGCCTTTCCGAAAGACTGGCCGATTGAAGGCAACTCCGGTTACGATTTTCTATCAACTGTCAACAACCTGCTGACGAACAAGCAGAGTGAACCCACTTTTACGGACTTTTATCATAGCATCACCGATCAAAAAGGCAGTATTCACGAGCAGATTATTGGCAAGAAGTATTTTATTCTTGAAAACAATATGGCAGGCGAGTGGGACAACCTTTATCGCTTGTTCATCGGTTTAAAGCTTAACAATACCAGGGATTATACTGAGCAAAATACTAGAAAAGCCATTGCAGCCTTTTTACTACATTGTCCGGTTTATCGCTATTACGGCAATCAGCTTCCGCTCCCGGCGCAGGAAATTGAGGCGATTAAAAGCATTTTCAGGGACATCAAAAAATATGAGCAGATCGATGCCAATACGGTCGATTTTTTGAAGCAGGTACTGCTTTCTTTGGAAGACGAGAATGCGGATAAAACTACGCTGTACTTCTACCAAAGGTGCATGCAATATACGGGGCCGCTGATGGCCAAAGGTGTGGAAGACACTATCATGTATACCTACAATCGCTTTATCGGTCATAATGAGGTGGGTGATGCGCCCGAAAATTTTGGCCTCGCTGTCGATGAATTTCACCAGATGATGCAGGAAAGGCAGCAATATTTCCCCTTATCGATGAATGCCACCGCTTCGCATGACACCAAGCGCGGAGAAGACGTCCGTGCCAGGCTTAACGTACTCACTGATATTCCGGAAGTGTGGATAAAAGCTGTGAAGCAATGGCTGTCCTTGTTTGAAAAGGAGGCTATGCCCGATGTGAACGATCAATATTTTATCCTCCAAAATCTTATCGGTGCCTACCCTATGCCAGGAGAATCTGAAGATGCATTCCCGGAAAGACTGGCTGCCTATCTTCCAAAGGCATTACGCGAAGCGAAAGTGAATTCCGATTGGGCCAGTCCTAATGAGGAATATGAAAATGCAACATTGGCTTATGCCAAAA
>JBGSXH010000669.1:0-5469 GCA_041751515.1 Cyclobacteriaceae bacterium
CTGTTTATCTGTGGTGGTGCTTTTGATGGCATAAGCCGCAATATTGCCAATAGACTGAACACATTGCCATTAGGCTTTGCCTCCAATGATAAGAAGGAGAAAATTGGCGCTATCGATAAAGAGAACTTATTGCAGTATATCACTGCTCAGGACTTGAAAAGTTTTGGACTTATTCCTGAGCTAATCGGTCGATTGCCTGTACTGACGCACTTGGATCCATTAGATAAAGAAACGCTGAAACTTATCTTAACTCAACCTAAGAATGCTTTAGTGAAGCAGTATAAGAAGCTCTTCGCTATGGAAGAAATTGAGATTTCTTTTGAAGATGAGGCTTTAGACTATATTGTGGAAAGAGCGGTTGATTTTAAATTAGGCGCAAGGGGATTACGTTCTATCTGCGAGGCCATTGTTACAGATGCCATGTATGAACTCCCTGGTGCTGAGGAAAAAGAAGATCTGGTAATTTCAAAAGAATATGCAATACAGCAGTTTGAAAAATCTAAATTTAGCAAATTAAAAGCAGCATAAATTATTGTAAAGATTGATAAATAAGCCTCGCAGTTTGCTGCGAGGCTTTTTTATTGCCCAAAATCGACTTTAATTCTTTGTAGCCAGTCTTCAGAGAGATGTTTCGTTCGCCTTCCGGCAATATGGCGTTTAAAGCACGTTCCATATTGTTTACCGAAAGCTGATCTTGAATAAGTTCTTCAACTAGCATTTTATCCAGAATCAGATTGACTAACCCGATATACTGTACCTTTATCAGTCGCCTGGCAATGGCATAGCTGACGAAACTGGTTTTATAGCATATCACCTGCGGCACTTCAAACAATGCCGTTTCCAAAGTAGCCGTTCCGGATGTAACCAGGGCAGCCTCGGCTACATGCAAAATATCATATGTCGCATTAAAGATAACTTTGATGCCGGCAGCTTCTGCAGGTAGGTAGGTGTCAGCATTCAGGTTATCAACTCCAGCAATAACAAACTGATATTGAGAGAATTTGGGTTGTATGGCCATCATCAAAGACAGCATATACTTCACTTCCTGGGCCCTGCTTCCTGGTAAAATTGCAATGATGGGACGCTGAGCTTCCAGCTGATTTGTGGACAGGAAATTATCATTTGGGGTAAAATCCCTGATTGCATCCAGCAGCGGATTGCCAACATAGTTGACCTCATAATCAAATCGCTTGAAAAATGCTGTTTCAAATGGAAGAATGGTATAGCAATAGTCTACCCATCGCTTAATTTTGAATGCACGTTTTTGATTCCATGCCCATACTTTCGGAGCAATATAATAGTGCACTGGAATACCAGCTTCTTTACCAAAGCGGGCCATGCGCATGTTAAAACCACCAAAATCAATTAAAATGAGTGCATCAGGTTGAAATGCTCTGATGTCAGCTTTACAAAATTTAAATAGCTTTTGCAGCCTGAAGATACTTTTAAAAACTTCCCAAAATCCCATTATGCCTAGTTCGCGATAGTGCAAAGCCAGTTCCGCTCCAGCCTCTTGCATGGCATCTCCTCCCCAGGCGCGAATTTCCGCTTTAGCGTCTTCTGTGTGTATTGCCTTCACAAGATTAGCACCGTGTAAATCGCCGGACCTTTCACCCGCAATAATATAATACTTCATACTAATCTATTTAAAGGCGGGAAGCGCATATTAAGTTGATAGAAAGTCTATAAACGAGAAAAAAGGATGTATATAGTTGGACAAATAAAATTCACGCATTTATTCCCCAAAGTACTCGACGAAGTTGCGAGGGGTCTCATACAGTCTTATTGCATGCAGACTGGCTTGTGGAGAAAGCTTTTGCACTTCCGGCTTTAAAATGCGCCATATTTCCATAATCAGGATTTCGCAGCTTGCCATCTTACCCTGCATAAAATCTACGTCTACATTGAGGTTTTTATGGTCGAGCTTATCGGTCACTTCGGTTCTGATCACATTACTTAGTTTCTTAAGATCGACCACAAAACCCGTATCAGGATCTGGCTTGCCTTTTACTGTAACGATAAGCTCAAAATTGTGCCCATGCCAGTTTTCGTTGGCACAGGGACCAAAAACCTCTGCGTTTTTCTCAGCGCTCCATTTGGGGTTATAAAGTTTATGGGCAGCATTAAAATGCTCTTTTCTGTTAACGTATATCATTTCAGCGATCCTTTCAGCCTGCAAATATAGCAATATTTGTGCATTTTCAGAAAAGCATGACAAGGCTTCCGGCAGAAAGCAGTAATTTGTAACTTTCATTAAAAAGTAAGTATATGATCGTTGTAACCGGAGCAGCAGGCTTTATTGGCAGCTGTTTGATAGCAGACTTAAATAAAGAAGGTTTTAACCATATTATTGCCGTAGATAAATTTGAGAATGCAGATAAACTAAAGAATTTAGAAGGTAAGCGGATCAGTTTGCAACTCGATCGCGATGAGCTATTTGGCTGGATCGCTGATAACGAAAAGGAAATTGAGTTTATCTTTCATTTAGGGGCAAGAACCGATACCGCAGAATTTGATATTGATTTATTAAAAACGCTTAATACTGACTATAGCAAAAAAGTATGGGAGGCTTGTGTACAATATCAGATTCCATTGGTATATGCCTCTTCAGCGGCCACTTATGGTTTGGGCGAACAGGGTTATGATGATGATGAAAGCCGGATTCCGGAGCTAAAACCGCTCAACCCTTACGGAGATTCAAAGAATGCTTTTGATATATGGGCATTACAACAAGAAGAGCAGCCCTTTTTCTGGGCCGGACTTAAGTTTTTCAATGTATATGGGCCCAATGAGTACCATAAAGGCAGAATGGCCTCAGTAATCCTTCATGCTTTCAGACAAATCCAGGAAAAAGGCAGTATGAAGCTGTTTCGCTCCCATCATCCGGATTTTAAGGATGGGGAACAAATGCGTGATTTTGTTTATGTGAAGGATGTGACCAACGTCTGCCTTTTCCTAATGCATCTTCGCCAGTATAGCGGTATTTATAATCTGGGAAGCGGAAAAGCGCGTACTTTTGTGGATCTTACCAAAGCTGTATTTGCTGCTTTAAAGCTACAACCAGAAATAGCATTTATTGATACGCCGGAAGATATTCGTGATAAATACCAGTATTTTACTGAAGCAAATATGGAAAAGCTTAAAGGCATTGGTTATGATAAACCTTTTACCGTTTTGGAAAAGGGTGTTGGTGAATATGTTCGTGATTATTTAATGAAAGGCGCATATCATTAAAATGAGGCCAGTTTACTTATAAAAGAGTGTTATCTCATCAATACAAAAAGCCTGACAAAATTTGCCAGGCTTTTCGAAAGTGTTAATCAAAGGTAATGGTCTTTACTCTACGTCAATGAGGATAATTTTGACATTGTCTGTCGTATCACCATCTTCTTCCATAAAGCTTATTTCTTGATCTAAAGTCTGGATTTGTTCCAGCGTGATGACAATTTCCTGATTGTCCTGGAATGCTATTGCGTCTAGTCTTACTGCAATTTCAGCAGATTCCTGTCCAGCAGTTAATACCACGATACCGGGCGTGGCTGAAACATCTACAACACCTACTCCAGCAATAGAGTAATTAATGGTGGTTTCCTCGGTAGACACATCTGTGATTGCAACATCAAAAGTATATACCCCAGCTTCGGAAGCATTTGTCAAGGTGTCAGTTTGGGCATTTTCAAAGGCAATGAACTTCAGGTCATCTTCGATGAATACTCTGGTGGTATTGCTTTCTTCATTGATACCGATACCGTATTCCCCCTCTCCTATACTTGTGACTTCATCTAAAGTAACATCAAAATATAATGCGTCCTCATTGAGCATAATGTTATTAGTGATTAGTATCTCAATAAAAGTCGTTACAGCGCCTGCTTCAGCATCAGTGGTGATTTCATCTACCACTAATGGGGATGCAGTTAATACTTCGAAATCTGTCCCATCTACAGCTGTGCCACTGGTAACCGTGAATGCAATTTCGCTTTCGGTAGGGTTTCTGCCAGATATAGTGACGGGAATCCGCAGCGTATCTACATTTTCCATAGTGTAAAGTGAATCAGTCTCGAAACCAGCAAACTGCTCGACACCGGTTACTTCTATCGTCAGGCTACCATCATAAGTGCCATTGGAAACCGTAAGGGTATACGTGCCAGGAACGTCCGCCGATACATTGGCAAATTCACCTTCACGGATTACCTCCAGCTGTCCCTCTGAAGGACCGCTAAGGTTCCACTGGTACGTTTCATCTACAGTAAAACCTTCAACATAGTAACTTTCCTCTTGCAAGGTGTAAATCTCGTTGCTTCCGGTAATTCTCAAATTATCTCCAGGCCTCCAGGTAAAATTTTCTTCACCATCGGTATCGCAGGAAGATAATAGCGCCATAGAACACAGTGCAGCTATTGTCAATAGACTATATATATTTTTCATATTTATCAGCTTTATCATATTAGTTAACATCCCACCATACTTTCGTTTCAAAGGAGTCGCCTCCCATATTCGATGCAGCTGCATCGAAGTTAGCGCGATTCAGGTTCTGCTCCTGGTTTGGGAATTCCCGTCTTACTGGGATGCTCGAAATATTCACCAGCGGTCCGGCAGCAGGCATTCTTAATACACCGGTAAAGTCCAGTCTACGGTACTCTATCCATCCCTGAACACCTTGTATGTATAGGGCTATCCACTTTTGCACGCCAATAGACTGTCTGAAGTTACCACTGTTGTAAGCGTAATTTTCCAAGTAGTTGTCGATGGCAGACTGGCTGTTGATTCCCCAGTAATTCATTGAAGCAGTGACAGCTGTGTTATACCATTCTCCGGCACTGCCTGCAACTGAGAAACCCCTGGCAGCAGCCTCAGACAAAATAAAGGCTACTTCAGCATAGTCCATTAACATACCTTCAAAATCAGGGGCAAGTAACCTGGCATCGGGTTGAGAGATATCATCCCTTGGAATTGAAGCGGCAGCAGCACTGGTAAGGCCAAAGGTAAGCCCTACATATTCACCTGAATTATTAGCAGGCTCAAAGTAAGCATTTAGTCTTGGGTCATTGCGTAGTTGCAATTGTTCAACCATTACATCACTAGCTGCATAATCCTCTCTACCAGTCACAAAGTACGCGACAAACAAAGGATTAGTATTGGGCTGGGCTGTTAGGTAGTTTAAACTCGCATTGTCTGCATTACTTTCAAATACTCCAGCATTAAAGGCTTCGCTAATGGCAGTGCCTGCTCTTGCAGCGTCCACATCGGCCATTCTTATAGCCACACGTAGTTTCAATGAATTAGCAAACTTCTTCCATGCTGCCATACTTCCATCATAAATGATGTCACCACCGTCAAAAGCAGCAGCCTCAGTATCAATCTGACTGTTCGCTTCGGTAAGCTCATTAAGCAGATCAGCATAAATTTCAGACTGAGGTGTATAAGCTGGAGAAGGATTTTCGAAACCCTGATTAGCTTCAAAATAAGGAA
>JBGSXH010000670.1:0-5303 GCA_041751515.1 Cyclobacteriaceae bacterium
TAAAAAGTATAAATTAAAAAAGAAACTCTCCGATAAAGCCTTAAAATTGTTGTTTGAATCTTTCCTTGAAACCAAAAAATAAACGGTCGGAATGCAACTCATCCTAGCCATCCTTGCAGAAGCGGGCATCAGCACAGACGATGTGCGCATCAAGGAAAGCTTTGGCAAAAACATAGGAAAAGGATATCAGCAAGATGAGGCAGAGCTGGATTTGCAACAATTCTGTGAACTTTTCCAGGGCGACCATCGCAACTTTTTGCACCGGACTTTATCCAATCAAAGCGCCATACCCAATTTCAAAGGATTTTGTAAGGATGTCGAAAAGTACTACCATAATACCAAAGACATCCTGGATGGCGAGGTAGATGGCAATGGGAATGCCAAACACTATGCTATCTCCATCTGCACAGTCGACGGACAGAAGTATCACATTGGTGACCAGGACATCAGTTTTCCATTGCAGTCGGTCTGCAAAGCCATCAACTACCCTATTGCTCTGCACGAACGCGGAGAAACCAAAGTGCATAAGCATGTAGGGCGCGAGCCCAGCGGTAGAGGATATAATGGGCTGGTGCTGAATCAGGAAAACCTTCCTCATAATCCCATGATCAACGCTGGTGCGATTATGGTATGCTCCCTCATCCAACCCAAAGAAGGCATCGATCAGCGCTTGAAGCATATTAAAAGCATCTGGTCCCGGCTAGTTGGCGATACACCAATAAAATTTAACAAAGCCATTTATGAGGACGAGTCCGTAGAGCGCAACATGGCCCTCAGCTATTATATGAAGGAAAAAAAGGCTTTTCCTAAGGGAACAGATGTGGTAAAAACCATGGAGTTTTACAACAAATGCTGTGCATTGGAAGTCAATGCGGAACAGCTGGCGATGGCAGCCGCCACATTGGCCAATGGAGGATGCTGCCCTCCCACTGGCGATACAGTCTTTAGTCCGAGCAATGTACGTGATTGTCTGAGCTTAATGCTTTCCTGCGGTATGTACGATTACTCAGGCGAATTTGCTTTCCTGGTAGGACTACCTGCCAAAAGTGGCGTTTCCGGTGCCATGATGGTCGTTGTACCCGGACTGATGGGCATCTCCATTTATTCCCCACCACTGGACGACATGGGCAACCCCGTACGCGGAGTAGAGTTCTGCAAAGAAATGGTAAAAGAATACAGCCTGCACAAATTTGACCATGTCACCTCACCGGCCAATAACAAAAAAGATCCGCGCAAGCGCAAGGTCGTAAATTAGTTCAGCTATTGGCTGCCAATTGCAGTAAATTGTAGGCAAAAGCAAACTGGCAACAGATTAACCCTTCATTCTGGTGGTAGTACCAGTCAGGGGCCTTCCAGTTTCTAATAAGGTTTTCAAGCTTGACAAAACGATCGGCCACCCGGAACGGATGCCCTGCAGCATCTCACCATCAGGCGCTAAATCCAGATGCAAAAGCGTCAGCTGCACACTGTCAGGATACTCTTCAAGTTCAAAAGTAACTTTTGAATGCTTGTCAACATTATCCTCATCCGATGGAAAATACCATGAAATCACCAGCCTTTGATACATTTCCTTTTCCAGCACGGTGCCGGCTAAATCAACAATGCCGGCATCATCATAATCCTGATGTTCCCAACAGGAGCCTGGCTCCCAGTCAGAAGCATTCCGATGCCGACCCCAGTACAATTTGGTCATCTCAGGGTCAAACAAGGCATTCCAAAGTGTTTTAACACTGGTTTGAATGTAAATTGAATACGTGAATGCTGCTTTTTTCGTAACCATATAATGGTCAATATCTTGTCTGTATTGTTGCTAGCTTCCATGGTGAAAACACTCCAAATGTAAGCATTGCGACAAAAAATCTCCCTCATCAACCCTTACCATTTGCCTCCCTTTTCCACATCTTATTAAGCTCACCACACTATAGCTTTAAATTAATCAATGCACCAACTATAGCAAAATTGTCAGCAGTGAATGCGCTACTTTTTTTATTGATCCTCATCATTCCTTTGAATCAAAGAATGAATGATTTATGGTTTGAAAGCTGCAACTATACGAGCGGCTGATCCTGCAGCTTTGTCGGCGACCTGCGCGATGCGAAATGGCCAAACACAGCCACTACGATAAAGCAGACAAAAGGCACGAAAAAAGCCATTTTAACATCCCCATACATATCAGAAATCCTTCCCTGTATGGTTGTCAAAAGCGCACCCCCAACAATTGCCATGACCATGCCGGCACTTCCCAGTTTGGCATCTTCTCCGACATTGTCCAGCCCCAGGCCAAAGATGGTCGGAAACATCAAAGACATGCAGGCTGATATGACTATAACCGCAATTACCCCATAGACGCCTGACCCATAAATGGCAAAAACCGTCAATACCGCAGCAAGTACCGCCAAAATGCTTAGCAATCTGGCTGGGCTGTAAAATTGCATTAAATAGGTGAATACAAACCTGAATACCAGAAATACAATCAGTCCGGCAATATAATAGCTTGCTGCTTCGGCTTCTTTCAAGCTTAACTCCTGCATGACATAGCGGATGGTAAAAGACCAAACGCCTACCTGCGCACCAATATAGAAGAACTGCGCCATGACGGCACTGGTATAATTGCGGTTTTTCAATAGCCTTCCCAACGCGGCACCCAGGTACAAAGGTTGATTGTCTCTGGACTTCGGCATGTGCGTGAAAGCGATCAGCAGCCATAAAAGCATGAGCACAAGAGCTACACCTACATAAGGGCCCATAACGGCAGTGAGTTCTACGGAACGCATCTCCTGCAAAGCCGCGGCAGACAAACCGCTCCTTTCAGCATCGGTGGCGATATTGAGGCCTGACAGGATAAAATATTTACTCAGCACACCGCCGGAAATGGCACCAATGGGATTAAATGACTGGGCGAGATTGAGCCGCTGCGTCGCTGTTTCCGTCGGGCCTAATTCCAGAATATAGGGATTGGCGGCAGTTTCCAGGATGGCCAGGCCTCCTGCCAGAATAAACAAAGCAATCAAAAAGTGCTCGTAAACGATGCTGATGCTGGCAGGATAAAACAACAGGGAGCCAATCACAAACAATCCCAGTCCGATCAGAATGCCGGTCTTATAACTGAATCTCTTGATGAGCATGGCCGCCGGTAGTGCCAGAAAAAAATATGCTCCGTAAAATGCACTTTGCACAAAAGAAGTCTGAAAGTCACTCAAACTCAAAATGCGCTTAAAAGCAGCCAAAAGCGTATCAGTCATATTACTGGCCAGCCCCCACATGAAGAACAGGCTGGTAATCAGTATAAATGCAAAGGTGGTTTTCTTCATATCTCCATTAGCTGATTGCCCGGTGCAATTGTACATGGCCGCTATCTGCATATAATCGTCTGCCAACTGTACGAGCGGACTTGTCGACTATAATGCCTAGCAGGCGATAATTTACTGATAAATTTGACGATAATGCCAAACATCTTCCCACTTCTGCAGCCAGTAGCCAGACAGTGCCAATTTGTCGTAGCTGAAACGGAGCTGTCTGTCTGGAAAGGAACGAGCAAAAATACATCGTTGTAAACCTAAATTGTATATTCCGTTTGGATGGTTTTTAATTTATCATTACATTAACTAAATAATTAGTTAATGTAATGATTTTGCTATGTCTTCTTTAAAAAACGCTTTTCTGCTGCTGATGCTGGCCATCACTGCTTGTCACAATCTATCTCATGAAAATGAAGCTCCTCCTACTTACCAGCTGGATGGCCGCAGCACATCTACCATTCAAAATCAATCAGATGATAGCCTGCAAATTCTCCTGACGAACTGGTACTTGGTACCTTTAGAGGAGCAAAGCTTTGATACGACAATCGCAGGGCAGACGACGGTTTCATTCGAGCTGGTCGCCCAAAATAAAAACTATTACAGCTTGAAATTGAATGAAGCCGAGCACAAAATTTTCCACCAACCCGGCGCAGGCGACACACTTCATTATCATCATGACAATGAGCAAGCAGTGCTTTTTACCGGTACATCTTCGACCATCAATGAGTATATACTGGCCAAGGCTGCGCACTTTCAATCGGTCAACGCCGATTGGAAGCCCAGGGCCATGGCTACGCACACCGAAGCAGATTTTAATAAAGTATTGGCTCTAAATGATAGTATTACCAAGCAGCATTTAGCCTATCTCGCTGAACAAAAAACCAAACTTCCCAAGTGGTTTGTAGATTTTGAGGCATTAAGATTACAATACCTTAATGCCTATTTTAAAATGAACAGCTTCATTTACCGAAAAGTATTGCTCAACTTTCCTGATACCCTCCCTAATAATTTTTTCCATACGACTACAGCACATTTACCTATATCGAATGATACGATGGCAGGGAATGAACACTATATGCATTTTGTGAATGATTATCTACAATTTGAATCAATTGCCGAAGCCGACAAATCAACACATTTTGAAGAAAGTAACATAGAAAGACGCAGACTGGATAATATTGAAGCTATTCAGACAAAATTGACTGGCATAGCCAGAGAAGCTTATCTTACGTTTACACTGTCCCTGCATATTTCC
The DNA here is from genome assembly GCA_041751515.1 of Cyclobacteriaceae bacterium. GTDB lineage: Bacteria > Bacteroidota > Bacteroidia > Cytophagales > Cyclobacteriaceae > JBGSXH01. The sequence goes on from JBGSXH010000670.1 coordinate 4,555, forward strand.
AAAAATAAATATACTTTCAATGACTCCCTGATCACACTGCTGGAAGATCAAGCACACCGGATCCTACTCTATCAAACCCTTGCCCGCAACGAAATCCTGCCAAAAGGGGCTGACTTACCCTATGTACTATTGCCTGATCCGGACGATCATCTCATCGAGTTGGAGTCATTTCATGGTAATGTGCTGCTCATCAATTTCTGGGCTACCTGGTGTAAACCCTGCATCAAAGCCTTTCCAAAAGAAAACGCACTGGTAGAGGAATTCCGGGACCAACCGGTCAAAATCATCAACATTTGTCTGGACTCTGAGAAAGACCGCTGGCAATCTATGGTTGAAAAGCATGAACTGAAAACCATCAATTTGTTTGCGCAAGACAATTGGAATAAGAAGATCAATGAAAGTTTTGATATTCAGGCCCTTCCCCATAGTGTGTTGGTGGACTGGAATGGAAAAATCGTACAAAACAAAGGACCCAAGCCAGGTGAAAATGCTGGTAAGCAAATCAATGCATTGTTGTCGGACATGAAAGCATCGAAGAAGAGCTCAGAAGCCAAGGCATTGTAAAAGCTGATGTTATGGAGTTTTTGAGGGCTTAAATTGCCTCGAACATAATTCGCGGCTTTTTCTTAAAGTTTTTTTGCTGTCATTTGGTAGAGTAAAATATGTTATGCTATATTTGCATCACGATTTCGGGGCAGCCATCGGAATTGTACGTTTAACCCGGAGAGATGGGTGAGTGGCTGAAACCA
>JBGSXH010000671.1:0-3133 GCA_041751515.1 Cyclobacteriaceae bacterium
GCAACTTCCGCTATCAATTTTTGCTTCGTTGTTAATGTAAACAAGATTGCTGAAGCATCGTCAAATTGCCCCAGCATGGTGTGCGCTTTGGCCTTGTTCAACATAGCCATGTCGATCATCTCTCCTTCCAGCGCAATAGCCTTCTCATAATGCATTATCGCTTTGGAGTAGTCACCCTCTCTATAACAAAGATACCCTAAATTAAACCAGGCTTCCTCAAAGTCCGGGTAAAGTTCAACAGTAGATAATAGCACACTTTTAGCCTCGGTACCACCGTTTCTTAGCGCCAACGCAGACAGATTGTACAATGCAACAGGGTGGTCAGGCGATTTTTCGAGGACAATTTTATACTGATTCAATGCCTGGGTATTGAGTCCTCTGATTTCAAAGATATTCCCAAGTGTGAGAAAAAAATCAGGGTTATCGGGTGCGATAGCGATGGCTTCCTCCAAATGAACCTGAGCTTTCTGGTACTCATCCATACCCATATATGCCTGGGCTATTTTATGATGAATATCTGCAGGACGCTCATTTCTACTTTCGACCTTATCAATACCTTTCCCAGAAAAACTCTGCCGATAGTAAACAGATTGTGTAGGCTGTGCAGGTGTTTTTAAAAGCTTCTCAAATTGTGCTAAAGCCTGGGCAGGCCTATTGCTGCGCAAATAGAGTTCTCCCGCACAATAACGTGCTTCAAAATGATTTTTATCCAGGTTCAGAACCGCCATATAATCGTGCAAAGCGCTTTCATTCTCTCGTAAAGCCTCTCTGGCTTGAGCCCGAAGAAAATATGCTTGTGCCGTTGGCTTGTCCTCTATAATATCACTCAACATGGCCTCGGATGCTGGATAATTTTCAGCATCTGCTAAGGCGATTGCTTCTTCTATGGCATCGCTGGTATTTCGAAAAGAATAGTAGGTAGTCTCTTCAGTGTTTTGCGAATATAAAACAGCTGGTAAAACCAAAGTCAAACTGCAGGTTAACAAACCTTTAAGGCAATATTTCACATATAGCATATCTGACGAACATGCTAGTGCACATCATGGGTTCCCAAGCGTCAACTTTCTTGATTTATTTTTTAAGGACCTATGGAGTATAGCCTGTGCTACTCATGACCCCAGGGAGCCGGAGGTGCATTTACCGGATTTTCGAGATCAAAACTAAGATCGTATATCCAGTCATCATTTCTGATAAGGCCGTAAGTGAATTTTTGATCAGGGTCGATGACCATTTTCCAGCCAGAAACTATATTTGTACCGTCCTCAAGCGTTCGGTCCGGACTTAAAAACTCCTGATCGGTATCGGAGCCTGCATCGCGCGTTAAAGCACCATACCAGGTTTGTGTTTCTTTGGAGCCATCTTCATGCCGATGATCGTGTCGCAGTTCCAGACTGTCCGTATGCCGTATCAGTACCCACGTGCGTGATCTGTTCCATTTACCATCCGGCGTTTGCACATGTAAGGGTATTTTGATGGTATCTTCTCCACATGCCCTGAAATGAGCTAATAATTTTTCCTCTCCGGTAAGTTGAGTAGCATTTTCAGGTCGCTTTACCACTTTGCCCTCGTAGGCATTATCGCACAAAGCCTGTATGTTTTCCCAGAAAGCGTCCTGCTCAGTTGGGTTGGTGCTCATATCAGAGACCACATTTACAGTATCTGCATTATTCCCTTCTGATCCGGCACCACATGCATAGAGGCCTGCAGAAAAAAGTACTATGATGAAGTAACGTTGAAACATATTTTTTCGCAATATACCCAACATGGCAATGCTATCAAAATCAGGATTTTGGGAATGAAAAAAGGACTGGAAAATTCCAGCCCTCTTTAACAAACCAATAAAATTTAATAATTTAATTATTCACCATCATTGCTTTCTTCACCACCGTCTGCAAATACTCCTAACACTAAGTATGTAGTTAAATCAACAGTACTTAGTTCTTGCAAAGGATCGTGCACTACTAAAAACGCTTCATAATTTTGCGTTAGTTCATTGAAAGACATAGGGCTATTGTTTGACGCCATGCCGCTACCATCTGCTGACATGATCATTCCTGCGAATACATCGCCATTTGGTGTCTCGTTATAGGGAGTACCATTTGGTGTTTCACTAGCATCAGCAAAGTCATGTGCATGTACTGCATATTCTTCACCATCAACAGTGTTATTCAACATGATAGTTACAACAGAAGTACCATCGATCTGCTCTTCAATGGTCAACGTAGCCATCAAATCTCTTGCATGCTCGCCTTCATAAGCAGTTCCGTCACCGGCAGCTTGACCTTCATTGAAAGTATACTCAAAAGATGCAGTTCTTAGGTTAGCCTCACCTGCTTCGTTTTCTCTTGCAAATGTTCCCAATACAAGGTAAGTAGTCAAATCAACAGTACTTAATTCTTGAGTTGGATCATGTACCACTAGGAATCCTTCGTAGGTATTGATTAACTCTTCATAAGTAATGTCAGTTTCAACAGACTCCATAGCTGAATTGCCTGAAGCTGTTAACATACCAGCAAATACTCCTGAGTTTGGTGTTTCATTGTAAGGAGTACCGTTCTCAGTTTCATTCGGGTCTGCAGCATCGTGAGCATGAACAGCGTACGTTTCACCATCAATCGTATTATTTAACGTTAATGTAACGCGAGCATTACCATCCTCTAACTCTTCGACCAACATAGTCGCAGAAAGATTTCTTGGATGGTCTCCTTTTGAGCCATCATATGCTGTCGCTGGATCTCCTAAAAGTTGACCTTCATTAAAAGAATATTCAAAGGTTTCAGACATTAACTCCGGATCTGTTACAGGATCTTCGGTCGGGTCTGGATCTGGATCCGCGGGTGTTGGCGTTGGAGTGTCATCGTCACTACTACAAGCTGCAAACATTCCCATCGAGAATATGGCTAGCATCAATGGCGCTTTTGTAAAAAAGTTGTGTGTTTTCATAATACTGTTTTTTGTAAATAATTGATTGCAAATAAATTTTTTATCTTACAACTCGCATAAAGTAATAACTACATAAATGCGAGCTGTTGAATGAAGATACGGAGTTATTTAACATTTAGATTTATATGGGATTGGAAAAACAGAAATTACATGTACGTATTGACAAAAAATCATAGCTCATCAGGCCAAT
>JBGSXH010000672.1:0-12451 GCA_041751515.1 Cyclobacteriaceae bacterium
TGGCTTGAGCAGATAAGTATTTACAAAATAAAAAACGGCCACTCAACTATTGAGTGGCCGTTCTTCATATGATTAAAAAACCCTTTAGTGGGTCATTTGCTTCTCTTTATGCTTCTTCAATTGCCTTCTTAATGCTTCCACCGCTTTGTCCGTAGCTGCTTCAAAAGAACCATTTTGCTCTTTGGCAAACAGTTGATTGCCAGGAATATTAATTTTAATCTCGACAACCTTATTATTAGTTTCGTCGCCATTTTCCTGCTTCAGATAAACCTCGCCATCAACTATGCGATCGTAAAAAGTATCGAGTTTATCAGCTTTTCTTTGAATAAAATCCAACAACTGCTGATCGGCATCGAAATGGACGGAATGCATTTGTAACTTCATAGTACTTACTTTTAAATTAAAACTATATTAAGCTTTAGGATGTGCTTGTTGAAACACGGATTTAATTTTCTCCAGTGAATTATGCGTATAAACCTGTGTCGCTGCCAGGCTGGTATGTCCAAGCAGATCTTTCACGGCGTTTAGGTCGGCACCTTTATTTAATAAATGTGTGGCGAAAGTGTGCCGTAATACATGCGGACTGTTTTTATCAACAGAGGGGCAGAGACTTAAAAAATTGTGAACCGTGCGGTATATAAACATAGGGTAACAAGCTTCTCCTTTGTTTGTAACGAGCAATTCATCTTCTCTGTTACTTTTAAACAGCTCCTTTTTCAGATTTAAATAATTTGTGATAATTTTGATAAGATTACGACTAATAGGTATAATTCTTTCCTTATTTCGTTTGCCAAGCACCTTAATTTCTGCATTGAAAGTACTTGTATTAGCCTCAGTCAGTGATATTAATTCCGAAAGCCTTATGCCTGTACCATAGAGCAACTCTAAAATAAGCCGGTCGCGTTGCCCGTAAAAATCATGAGTAAAAGGAAATCGGTCCAACAGATTGAGTATGTCCTTCTCCATGACAAAAGAGGGTAAATCTTTCGGCGTTTTCAATGGCTGGATCTTGGTTGTAGGATTATCGATCCTATGACTGGTTTGCTGTAGAAATTTATAATAACTTCTTAAAGTAGCCGACTTGCGGTTAATAGAACGGGCGCTGATTTCCTGATGCACTAAATGCAATAGCCAGCTACGAATGTGCTGAAATTGCGCATTCTGCAAAGTAAAATTCGGTAAAAGTGTAAGATTGTAAGCCTCAAATTGCTCGAGGTCTTTGCTGTAAGCCGTGACGGTATGCAGGCTACATCGTTTTTCGTGAAGGAGATAATTTACAAACCTATTAAGCATAAAGAAGTTTCACAGACACATTTTGCAGGTCTGTGATACTAAACTTAATACTTTCGCACGAATTACTAAAGGATTTTAGTAATTTTCTTCTGCGTACATTTTTTGCTTGTAGGCAGCTTTTAGTCTTTGCGTTCTTTTTGTGATAGAAGGCTTTTCAAAGTAATTTCTAGAACGCAGTTCTCTTAAAACGCCGGTTCTTTCAAACTTCTTTTTGAATCGCTTCAAAGCCTTTTCTATAGACTCGTTTTCTTTTACGTTAACTATAATCATATTGTCAGTGTAATTATTTCTCAGTTTCTTAAGGGATGCAAAAATAAGAAACTATTTAATAAATATCAAATACTATTACTTTCTTATTTAAGAATTGCTCGGGAGATGACTAGTTTTTGAATCTCAGAGGTTCCCTCACCTATAGTACAAAGCTTGGAATCGCGGTAGTACTTCTCGACAGGAAAGTCCTTAATATAACCATAACCTCCAAAAATCTGTACAGCATCTAGTGACAAGGCCACAGCAGCTTCAGAAGCATGGTATTTGGCCATCGCCGAAATCTTATTGACATTCTGTCCGGCATTCTTCATGGATGCTGCTTTAAAAGTCAACAATTGTGCTGCTTCCAAGCGGGTGGCCATATCTGCCAGCTTAAAGCTAATGCCCTGAAAACTGGAAATTGGCTTATTAAACTGATGGCGCTCTTTAGAGTAATCAATGGCAGCAATGAGCGCAGCTTCTGCAATACCCAAGCTCAGGGAAGCGATAGATATTCTACCACCGTCCAATACTTTCATGGACTGGATAAAGCCTTCACCTACATTACCAATCATATTATCCTTATGCACACGGCAATCTTCGAAAATCATTTCTGCAGTTTCCGAAGAACGCATACCTAATTTATCTTCTTTTTTACCGGCAGAAAAACCTGGAGTGCCGCGCTCAACAGCAAAAGCCGTCATACCGTGGGAATCCCCTTTTTCACCAGTTCGTACAATAACAACAGCTATATCGCCCGATTTGCCGTGCGTAATAAAGTTCTTTGCGCCATTAAGTACCCAATGGTCGCCATCTTGTTTTGCAGTAGTACGCATGTTTCCAGCATCCGAACCGGTATTCGGCTCTGTTAGGCCCCAGGCACCAATCCATTCAGCACTTGCGAGCTTTGGCAACCACTTATTCTTCTGCTCCTCGCTACCATGCTGCAGGATATGTCCTGTACAAAGAGAGTTATGAGCAGCCATTGAAAGGCCTATACCGCCATCAAACTTACTAAGCTCTACTATGGCCGTTACGTACTCCAGATAGCCAAAACCAGATCCACCATATTCCTGCGGTACCAGTACGCCCATAAGACCAAGTTCGCCTAGTTTCTTAAAAAGTTCTACCGGAAATATCTGCTTGTCGTCCCATTCGCGCATATAAGGCACAATTTCTTTTTCTCCGAAGTCGCGAATCATTTGAGAAATCATGTGCTGATTCTCGTTCATTTCAAAATCCATAATCAACTTATAGTCAAACGGTAAGTGAAAATTATAAAAAATATTTCCTAAAGATATACATAGACAGCATATTTTCCAAACTAACATTCGTTCGTTAAATTTTAAAAAAATATGCTCGGAATGGACATAAATAGTGATATCTTAGCGCTTCCATTAGTTTTTTTTAGGATAAAATTCTATTTTTGACAAAAAATTTTTTTAATCTTTTCCATTACTTATTATGAAAATAGCTGTAGTAGGAACCGGGTATGTAGGCCTGGTGACCGGTACTTGTTTTGCCGAAACCGGAAACCATGTTACCTGTGTCGACATCGACGCAAAGAAAGTTGAAAAATTACGCAACGGCGTAATTCCAATCTACGAACCTGGTCTCGATGTACTTTTTGACAGAAACATTGAACAAGGAAGGCTCAAATTCACAACAGACTTAAAAGAAGGTATAGAAGGTGCAAAAGTTATCTTCTTAGCATTGCCAACACCTCCAGGTGAAGATGGTTCTGCAGACCTTCAGTACATTCTTAAAGTATCTGATGACTTAGGTCCTCTACTTAAGGAATATACTGTTATTATTGATAAAAGTACAGTGCCAGTAGGCACAGCAGAAAAAGTGCAAAAGGCCATTAAGGCCAACAGTAGTGTTGACTTTGATGTGGTATCCAATCCTGAGTTTCTTAGAGAAGGCGTTGCCGTTGAAGATTTCATGAAGCCTGACAGGGTTGTTATTGGAACATCTTCTGACAAAGCAAAGAAATTGATGGAAACGCTTTATGCACCATTAGTTCGTCAGGGCAATCCTATCATCTTCATGGATGAAAGATCTGCTGAACTTACCAAATATGCTGCTAACTCATTCCTTGCCACCAAGATTACGTTCATGAACGAAGTGGCTAATCTTTGTGAGCTTTTAGGCGCTGATGTTGATGCAGTCCGTAAAGGAATGGGCACAGACAGCCGCATCGGTAAGCGATTCCTATTCGCAGGTATTGGTTATGGTGGTAGCTGCTTCCCTAAAGATGTACAGGCCCTTGCCAAGTCTTCTAAAGATGCAAAATACGACTTCCGTATACTTGAGGCCGTAATGGATACTAACCATGAGCAAAAAACTAAGCTCATTCCTAAAGTTAAGGAATATTTCAAAGGTGATCTAAAAGGCAAAACCATCGCATTATGGGGTCTTGCATTCAAACCTTATACTGATGATATTCGTGAAGCGCCTGCTTTGTACAACATCGAAGCTTTGGTAGCCGCAGGTGCCACTGTAAAAGCGTACGATCCTGAAGCAATGGAAAACGTGGAAAAAGTGATGGGTGACAAAGTAACACTTTGTGGCACTGCTTATGAAGCTACTAAAGGGGCGGATGCTTTAATGATCATGACCGAATGGCCGGTATTCAGAACACCTGATTTCGACCATTTAGAGGAAACAATGAAAAACAAAGCCATTTTCGACGGTAGAAATCTATACGACCCGGAGAACATGAAAGAAATAGGTTTTACTTACATTAGCATCGGAAGAAAAGAAATTCATGTCTGATAAAAGAGTATTAATCACTGGTGGAGCCGGGTTTCTCGGCTCCCACCTTTGTGATAGGTTCATCGCAGAAGGTTACCGGGTTATCGCTATGGATAACCTTATTACAGGTTCCCTAGAAAATATAGAGCATTTAATGCATTTGGAGCGCTTTGAGTATTATCATTGCGATGTTTCGAAGTTCATTCATGTTGCTGGAAAGCTCGATTATATTCTTCATTTTGCATCGCCGGCTAGCCCGATTGACTACCTTAAAATGCCCATTCAGACGCTGAAGGTTGGTTCTTTGGGTATTCATAATTGCCTTGGTTTAGCAAAAGAAAAAAATGCGAGGGTTTTAATTGCCAGCACTTCTGAAGTATATGGAGACCCATTAGTTCACCCGCAAACAGAAGACTACTGGGGTAATGTAAATCCGGTGGGTCCGCGTGGTGTCTATGATGAAGCTAAGCGCTTTCAGGAAGCGATGACAATGGCTTACCACACTTTTCATGGATTGGAAACCAGAATTGTCAGGATTTTCAATACCTATGGTCCACGCATGCGCCTAGATGATGGCAGGGTTTTACCTGCATTTATCGGACAGGCCATTCGCGGCGAAGATCTTACGATCTTTGGCGACGGCTCGCAGACAAGATCTTTTTGTTATGTAGATGATTTAGTAGACGGCATTTACCGCCTGCTCCTGAGCGATTATGCTTCTCCGGTAAACATTGGCAATCCCGATGAAATTACCATCAAGCAATTTGCTGAGGAAATCATTAAGCTAACGGGTACTAAACAGAAAATCATCAATAAACCTTTGCCACTGGACGATCCTAAGCAAAGACAGCCAGACATTACCAAGGCAAGAGAGCTCTTGAACTGGGAACCGAAGTACAGCAGAGCCGAAGGACTGAAACCAACATACGAGTTCTTTCTCAACAAGATTAACTCGCAAAAAGCGTAAAAACTTATTTTTATGCCTCAGAAAGAAAAAATTATTGTCACCGGCGGAGCAGGCTACATTGGTTCCCACACAGTGGTGGAACTCATCAATGCCGGATACCAGCCAATCATCATTGACAACTTTGCCAACGCTGAAAAGTCCGCCATGGATGGGCTCAAAACCATCACCGGACAAGCTGTTCCCTTATATGAAGGCGATTGTAATGACAGTGCTTTCATGCAGGAAGTATTCAGCAAAGAAAAAGACATCGCAGGAGTCATACACTTCGCCGCTTACAAAGCAGTGGGAGAGTCTGTCGCCGAGCCTTTGAAATATTACCACAATAACATAGGCTCTTTGTTAGTTTTGCTGAAAGTGATGGAGCAAAACCAGGTAAAAAACCTGGTATTTTCGTCCTCTTGCACTGTTTACGGGCAACCGGAAGTTTTACCTGTGACCGAGCAAAGTCCGAAGCAACCAGCCCAATCGCCATACGGCAATACAAAGCAGGTTTGTGAGGAGATTCTTGAAGATTTGCAGAAAAGTAATGCTTCCCTACGCAGCATCGCTTTACGATATTTCAATCCTATCGGAGCGCATCCTAGTGCAGCCATAGGTGAACTACCCTTAGGAGTTCCAAACAACCTCGTGCCCTTTGTGACCCAAACGGCAGCAGGGATCAGAAAGAAAATTACGATTTTCGGTAACGATTATGACACAATAGATGGTACCTGTATCAGGGATTATATTCACGTCGTAGATCTTGCTAAAGCCCATGTTAAAGCTTTCGAATTTTTGGCAGCAAAAAAGGAAGCTACCTTATATGAGGTTTTCAATATAGGTACCGGAAATGGAAATTCTGTATTGGAAGTGTTGGAAACTTTTCAGGAAATAAATAAGCTGAAAGTTCCCTACGAAATCGGCGCCAGAAGAGACGGCGACGTTGAAAAAGTTTATGCTAATGTAGATAAATCTCAGCAGCAGCTTGGCTGGACTGCAGAGTTTACGCTGGCAGATGCTTTGAAAGATGCTTGGCGCTGGGAACAAAAATTGCAACAATAAAAGTATGCCTGAACATGACAACCAGATACTTATTTTAACTGAAATAGGTAGCTGGTTTTTTTATGCCTAATTTAATAAACTAATCCTTTACTATTTATTTAAACATAAAGCTGAATAAATAATAGAGTAATATTTTTATAGCTTTGATTATCAATCTTACTTGATTGATTTGAAGGCAGTAATTCAATAGAAATGAGCAAGAAAATTCTTATAACTGGCGGTGCGGGCTTTATAGGTTCTCATGTAGTACGACTGTTTGTAAATAGCTATCCTCAATATGAGATTTATAATCTCGACAAGCTCACCTATGCGGGCAATCTTGAAAATCTCAAGGACATAGAGCACGAAAACAACTATCATTTTATAAAGGGAGATATTGCAGACGAACAATTTATAAACAAGCTGTTTCAGGAGCACGATTTCTACGGAGTCCTGCACCTGGCTGCTGAAAGCCACGTGGATCGCTCTATATCAAATCCTATGGCATTTATTACTACTAATGTCGTTGGCACAGTTACTTTGCTCAATGCTGCTAAAAACGCCTGGAAAGAGAATATTGAGGAACACCTTTTTTACCATATCTCTACGGATGAAGTATTTGGTTCTTTAGACAATGGTGGATTCTTCCTGGAAGATACCCCTTACGACCCCAAGTCGCCATATTCTGCTTCAAAGGCAAGCTCCGATCATTTTGTGAGAGCTTATCATAACACTTATAACTTGCCCGTGATTGTTACAAACTGTTCAAACAATTACGGTCCTAACCACTTTCCGGAAAAGCTCATCCCGCTCTGTATTCATAACATTAAAGAAAACAAGCCTTTGCCTATTTATGGAAAAGGAGAGAATATCAGAGACTGGCTTTATGTTATAGACCATGCCAGGGCAATTGACAAAGTTTTCCATCAGGGTAAAATTGGAGAAACATACAATATCGGTGGCTTTAATGAATGGAAAAATATCGATATCGTAAGACTTCTCTGCGACATCATGGACAGCAAACTGGAGCGCAAAAAAGGCACTTCCCAAAAGTTAATCACTTTCGTAAAAGACCGGGCAGGCCACGACCACCGCTATGCGATAGACGCCAATAAAATAATGAAAGAGCTTGGCTGGAAGCCTTCCTTACAATTTGAAGAAGGACTGGAAAAAACAGTAGACTGGTATCTTAAAAATGAAACCTGGCTAAAAAACGTCACTTCTGGTGCTTATCAGGAGTATTATTCTCAACAGTATCAATAACTTTTTATGTATCAAACAGCATATCATTCGGAGGATATTTCCTCCAAGCATTTTTTAGTGACAGGAGGAGCAGGTTTTATCGGTTCCAACCTGGTGGAATACCTGCTTAAGTACAAGGCTGGAAAAATTAGAATCCTGGACAATCTTTCCAACGGGTTTTATAAAAATATAGCCCCTTTTCTATCGCACGATTCGGTAGAGTTTCTTGAAGGAGATATCCGTGAGCTTGACACCTGCCAAAAAGCCTGCGACGGAATAGACATCGTTTTGCACCAGGCAGCGCTGGGTTCTGTTCCACGCAGCATCAACGACCCCATCACTTCCAATGAGGTGAATGTTGGAGGCTTTCTGAATATGTTGGTAGCTGTACGCGACCAGAAAGTATCGCGGATGGTCTATGCTGCGTCATCATCCACATATGGAGACAGCCCTACCCTACCGAAAGATGAGCCCGTCATTGGCCGACCTCTGTCCCCATATGCTGTCACCAAATATGTGAACGAGCTCTATGCCGATGTATTTGAAAAAACTTATGGCATTGACTGTGTTGGCCTTCGTTACTTTAATGTATACGGACCACGCCAGGATCCCAAAGGTGCATATGCAGCAGTGATTCCACTTTTTATTGATGCAGCATTGTCAGGAAAATCCCCGCAGATCAATGGAGATGGAAAGCAAACCCGCGACTTTACTTTTGTTGAAAATGCTGTACAGGCAAATATTAAAGCAGCCCTGGCACCCAAGCTACCTGGTGCAGATAAAGTGTATAACGTAGCCTGCGGCGAACGAATTTCACTGCTGGATTTACTGGAGCTATTGGAAAAATTTGAAGGCGCACGCATTGAAAGAGAACACCGTGATGCAAGGGCTGGCGACGTACGTGACAGCCTTGCCAACATAGGAAAAGCCAGGCAAGATTTTGGCTATGAGCCCTTATTTACCATTGATAAGGGTTTAAAAATTACGCTCGAATGGTTTAAGGAAAATGCCGAATTCATCGCCAAGAGAAACTGAAAATTTTACTTTAAATGACCCTATCCGGGTAAAATAGCGCTATTATGAAAGGAATCATTCTGGCAGGCGGATCAGGCACCCGACTGCATCCTCTTACATTGGCCATCAGCAAGCAGCTGATGCCTGTCTACGATAAGCCAATGATCTATTACCCACTCTCCACACTCATGATGGCGGGTATAAAAGACATACTCATCATTAGCACGCCCCACGATATGCCTTTATTTCAGAAGCTCTTGGGCGATGGCTCTGAACTGGGTTGCAACTTCCAGTATGCAATTCAGGAGGTGCCTAATGGCCTTGCTCAGGCCTTTGTGATTGGGGAAGAATTCATTGGGAATGATAAAGTAGCCTTAGTTTTGGGTGATAATATCTTTTATGGCTCAGGCCTTATGCAACTGCTTCAAAGTAATAACAATCCTGAAGGTGGAGTTGTGTATGCTTATCATGTTAATGATCCTGAAAGATATGGCGTAGTAGAGTTTGACAAAAACAAAAAAGCCATTTCGATAGAGGAAAAACCGAAAATTCCGAAATCGAACTACGCGGTTCCGGGGCTTTACTTCTATGATAACAGTGTTATACAGATTGCAAAAAATTTGAAACCTAGTGCAAGAGGAGAGTATGAAATAACCGACATCAATAAAGCTTATCTGGAGCAGGGAAAGTTAAAAGTTGGCATTCTAAGCCGAGGTACTGCCTGGCTGGATACAGGTACCTTCGACAGCTTAATGCAAGCCGGCACCTTTGTGCAGGTAATCGAAGAACGACAAGGCTTGAAAATCGGCTGTATTGAAGAAATCGCCTACCGGATGAATTATATTGATGATCAACAAATGGAGAAAATCTCCAACAATCTACTGAAAAGTGGATATGGTGTTTATCTCAAAAATATTATTGGAAAACGATAGTTTATCTTTACTAGCATACATAAAAGGCTATCAAAACAATCCGATAGCCTTTTTTACTATTCTTCATACTGCCAGTCAATGCTGGTTTTCATGTCTTTAATAAGAACTCCCTGCGCTTTAAGTGCAGCACGTATTTCATCTACCTTATCATATTCTTTTTGCTCCTTAGCGCTTTTGTAGATGTTAAGCATGGCGGTAATCAAGCCTTTACCATCAAAAGTATTCTCTTCTTCCAGGCCCAACACTTCTTCCACAAAAGCGACAAAGGTACCCTTCATTTCTTCAAACACTTCTTTGCCTAATGTGGCGGTTTCAAGGCCGCCTGTGTGCAATGCATTGATTTTTTTAACCAAGTTAAACAAGTGCCCGATTGTTAACGCAGTATTAAGATCATCATTCATCGCACGGTAGCAATTTTGGCTCAATTGCGCTACTTGTTTGCTCACCTTTTCGTCCACAGCAATGTCCTCTTTGGCTTCATATCGCATCTCTTTGATAATTCTAAGACCATTGATTAGCTTTCTATAGCCTTTTCTGGCAGCAATCATCGCTTCGTTAGAAAAGTCTAACGTACTGGAATAATGAGATTGCAACATAAAAAACCGCACTGTCATAGGAGTGAACGCCTGCTCCAGCAGCGGATGACTACCGCTGAAAAGCTCTTCCGGCAAAAAAGAATTACCCAATGACTTGCTCATTTTCTGTCCGTTTACAGTAAGCATATTGGTATGCATCCAATAACGGGCAGGTTCTTTTTTAGTAGATGCTACTGATTGAGCAATCTCGCATTCATGATGAGGAAATTTCAAGTCCATTCCGCCTCCGTGAATATCGAATGTATCGCCCAGGTATTTGGTGCTCATTACAGTGCACTCTAGATGCCAGCCAGGAAAACCTTTCCCCCAGGGAGAGTCCCAACGCATAATATGCCCCGGAGCGGCTTTTTTCCATAAGGCAAAATCTACCTTGTTCCTTTTTTCATCCTGTCCATCCAGAGCCCGGTCGCTGGCAATTTGGTCTTCCAGCACCCTACCTGAAAGCTTTCCATAGTGATTATCTTGTGTATAATGGTTGACATCAAAGTAGACTGAGCCATTGACCTCATAAGCAGCGCCAGCGTCCAGTAATTTCTTAGTCAGTGCAATCTGCTCCTGAATATGGCCAGTAGCAGTGGGTTCGATACTCGGTGAGAGAATGTTGAACTGATTCAGGACATTGTGAAAGCCATTGGTATAGCGATGCACAATTTCCATGGGCTCCAGGTCTTCCAATTTTGCCTTCTTGGCAATTTTATCTTCCCCTTCATCCGCGTCATTTTCAAGATGCCCCACGTCGGTAATATTTCGCACGTAACGCACTTTATACCCTAAATGCTGAAGATATCTGAATAAAATATCAAAACTTAAAAACGTACGAACATTGCCTAAATGGACATCATTGTAAACCGTTGGCCCGCAGACATACATGCCCACATATGGAGGCTTTAGCGGCTCAAATAGTTCTTTCTTTTTTGTGAGGGTATTGTAAATCTTTAAGTCTTTGAGCATAATTAAACATTAATACATTGTGCTATTACACGTTTTCTACCATGTAAATGATCCTTCTATAGGGAAATGGTCTGAATGAAGCATATCCCGCCGGGTTCTGAAGTTGATAATCTTCATCTCCGGAGAGTAAAACATATTATCTATCCGAAGGAAAAACAGAATCCCATTATAAGAAAATCCAAAACCTCTGCCACCTTCTTCAAAAGCATTTTTAAAATGCTGCCGCATGGTACGGTAGGCAAAGCTAAAGGGAACTTCATTATAATCGCCACAAACAATTACTTTATAGGGACTATTTTGCGCAAAGTTACGAATTACTTCTATTTGATGGCTTCTGTTTTCAAAACCTCTTTTCAATCGCCTGGCAATATTCCTATATTCTTCCAAAGCACCTTCTGTATCACTTTGTAATAAGTTTTGCTCATTGATGCTCATTGATTGTAAATGCACATTAATGATTCTCACCGTATCTTCCCCTACCTTCACATCAGCAAAGACACCCTTGTTGGGTAAATTTTGCCCGAATAAAATTTCTCCTCTGTTCACTATGGGAAATCGCGAAAAAATAATTAAACCAAAAGACTTTTGTTCATCCAGGCTTGAAAAATACACCGGTGTAGGCGCATAATGGTACTCATACTCCCCGCGGCGGCTTATGACATCGATAGTATTAAATGTATCTGATTTGTTGTCGTTATAGAACTCCTGGAAGCATTTGACGTCTGCATCATGTTCAGCATTGAAGTTTCTGATACCCAGTGAAGACATGTAACCCGAATCCGCCAGGTGCGCATATTGGTTGAATACCTGCACATTAAAGCTTAAAACCTTCAGTTTATGCGGTTCTGCGCCTGCTGGGTTCATTGCAACAAAAGAAGGCAAAAATTTTAAACTATACAGAAGCCCCAAAAATGGTAGTGAGGCTTGAATCACATTGCCCTTATTTAGCCAGAAAATCAGCAAAGAAACCAGCGCCAGAAATGCGAATGGAACACCGAGAGATATCAGTCCTAAAGGCCAAAAGACATATGGAGGCACCTTTACCGTAAAAAACACCAAGAGGCATAAGAGGGTAATGATAAGGTTGAGGTGTTTCAATACTGAACTTTTAATAGAAGAAATGAATTAAAAAAACTAAACGTGGCCACTCTGGCAAAGTTAAATGTTTTAGCTATAATTAATTAATTTGTTTTAATTAAGCTTTTCTTTTAAATTTGCATTGAATTATACGGAAAAACCGAAAGAGGGGACTGCAGTCCCCTTTTTGCATATACAAAAAATAAACGAAAAATGTCGCTACAGCAGCAGATAGAAGACAAAGTGGTGCAATTACTTGAAGATCAAAGCCTCTTTGTTGTTGATGTACTGATTGGAAAACCGGGGACTAACCAGAGAATTCAGGTACAACTCGATGGCGATGAGGGCATAAC
>JBGSXH010000673.1:0-3412 GCA_041751515.1 Cyclobacteriaceae bacterium
CCTTTTAAGAAATATTTTTAAAGAACTACCTTTTCGTTTCCGATAAGGTGATGCAAAAGTAGACGCATATTTTAATAAATCCAATACTTTCAAATATATTTTTTGAAAAATATGCTTTTAAGATGTAATTCAGGCTTCAAACAATTTGTCGGGTTATAGCATTCGTTGCCCGCAAGTGTTGTGATATTGCAGGTATTCATCAAGCTGCGCATAAAAATACTAATGCTAATTTCAAATTAACCCTTTAAGCTTCATGCCTAAACCGAATAATCTTATAAATTTGCAAAGGAAACTAAATAAACGCAATGCTTTTGGAATTTGAGAAACCTATAGCAGACCTTGAGTCGAAGCTTATTGACATGAAAACGCTGGCAGAAGGCAGCAATGTTGATGTTACGGAAGCTGTAAAATCTTTAGAAGAGAAAATACAGCAGCTAAAGGAAGAAACATATCGCAATTTAACAAGATGGCAAAGGGTACAACTGTCCAGACATGGCGACAGACCCTATATGCTTGATTATATCTATGATATTACTGATGAATTCATAGAACTTCATGGCGATCGTACGGTAGGAGATGACAAAGCTATGGTAGGTGGCTTCGGAACAATAGGCACTCAAACTGCCATGTTTATTGGCCAGCAAAAGGGTAGAAATACAAAACAGCGACAGTATCGCAATTTTGGTATGGCAAATCCTGAAGGCTACAGGAAAGCTTTACGGTTGATGAAATTAGCCGAGAAGTTCAATAAACCTATCGTAACATTTATTGACACTCCCGGTGCTTATCCGGGCATAGAGGCAGAGGAACGAGGGCAGGGTGAAGCCATTGCCCGCAACCTCAAAGAAATGTTTATGCTCAAAGTACCCGTGATATGCATTATCATCGGTGAGGGTGCTTCAGGTGGTGCATTGGGTATTGCCATTGGTGACAAAGTCTTGATGCTTGAAAACACCTGGTACTCAGTGATTTCGCCGGAATCCTGCTCCTCCATACTTTGGAGAAGCTGGGATTTTAAGGAGCAGGCAGCAGACGCCCTGAACCTGACAGCCGAAGATATGCTCAGAAACAAGTTGATTGATGGCATTATTCAGGAACCCCTTGGTGGCGCACACAACAACCAGAAAAAAATGTCTGATGAGCTTAAAAAAGTTATTCTGGGAAACCTCAAAGAATTAGGCAAACAAAGCGCTCAAGAAAGAATTACTAAAAGAATAGATAAGTTTACTGCAATGGGTGTTGTAAACGAGTAATTTATTTGGAAGATTTATCAAGATATAATTCAAACCACAAGCTCATTTGAGTCTGTGGTTTTTTAGTTTTAATAATGGCCTATGCAACTCAAAATTATTAATAACGGTTTTTTTAAACTCGATGGAGGCGCCATGTTTGGCGTAGTCCCTAAAAGTCTGTGGTCGCGTACCAATCCGGCAGACGAGAACAATATGTGTTCCTGGGCAATGAGAAGTCTCCTTATAGAAACTGATGGTCATCTCATACTTGTGGACAACGGTATGGGCGACAAGCAAAGCGCCCGGTTTTTCAGTCACTATTATTTGCATGGTGACGATTCTCTGGAGAATTCCCTGCACAAAGCCGGCGTTAACTTCGGCGACATTACAGACATGTTTTTGACACATTTGCATTTCGACCATTGCGGAGGAGGGGTGCAGTATGAAACATCTGGTAAGGAAACTTTCAACATGACCTTTCCAAATGCCAAATACTGGTGCAATGAAAAGCACTGGAACTGGGCATTACACCCTAATGCCAGAGAAAAAGCCAGTTTCCTTAAGGAAAACATTCTGCCGATGCAGCAAAGTGGACAGTTGAATTTTATGGGCTTGGAAGGAAAAACTCCGTTCAAAGGAATAGAGCTTATTTATGTAGATGGGCACACAGACAAGCAAATGCTTCCCAAAATTCAGTACAAAGATAAAACCATTGTCTTTGTGGCAGACCTGCTGCCATCTGTAGGGCACATTCCTTTACCTTACGTAATGGGTTATGATACCCGGCCTCTACTGACATTAGAAGAAAAATCTACTTTTTTACAGGAAGCCGCTGATAAGAAGTATATTCTTTTTCTGGAACATGATCCGGAAAATGAATGCTGCACTGTAAAGCATACTGAAAAAGGTGTGCGGCTGGACGAAACTTTCACGCTTTCCGAAATACTTTAATCCATGAAATCTGCATGATTAGAGCGATACGCCAACCGAGGGATGAATATGATAACCTCTCGTACCGTGAAAGCTTTGGTCTTTGAGATTCCATGTGGCAATGAAACACCATAATACACACATGAAAATAGGTTTGGCGATGTCAGGAGGAGGTGCCAGAGGGATTGCGCATCTCGGAATTTTACAGGCAATGGAGGAAATCGGCATCAAGCTATGTATGCTGTCCGGTTCCAGCGCAGGTGCCATAGCTGGGGCCTTATACGGATATGGCTATAAGCCTCAGGAGATCCTGGAAATCCTCATCAAAACAAAATTATTTAAATTCATCCGGCCTGCCATGAATATGACAGGAATATTGAAGTTGGATAAAACAGCAGCACTTTATCGACAATACATTGAAATAGATGCTTTTGAGAATCTTAAAATTCCACTTACCATCGCTGCTACAGATATCGCCGCTGGAAGAACCAGGTATTTCTCCAGTGGAGAATTGATCCGGCCCATTATGGCCTCCGCCTGCATTCCGGTAATTTTTGACCCCATTTTGGTAGATGGAAAACTTTACATTGATGGTGGAATGCTAAATAATATGCCTGTCGAGCCGCTAATCGTTCATTGCGACCGTATCATTGGCCTGAACTGCAATCCGGTTGGTAGCCATTTCAAGGGTGGCAGCATGAAATCGCTTTTGGAAAGAAGTCTCTTAATGGCGATTAATTATAATGTCTATGACAGAAAGCAATTCTGTGACTTATTTTTGGAGCCTCAGGATTTAAATGTTTTTAGTGTATTTGATTTTGCCAAAGCCAAGGAAATCTATGATATTGGCTATCAATATGCCATAAGCAAATCTCAGGAAATTGAAGCCATTTTAAAATAAGTAGTAAATACTGCTCTATGAAGCCGCTATTTTATGGAAACCATTAAAAATTACAGCGATAAGGGCCCAACACCCATAGGTACTAAACTGCATTGTAAAGGCTGGGAACAGGAAGCTGCCTTGCGTATGCTATACAATAACCTTGATCCGGATGTAGCAGAAAGGCCTGAAGACCTCGTCGTTTATGGGGGCACGGGAAAAGCAGCACGAAACTGGGAGGCTTTTGACCTGATCGTCAAGGCCCTAAAAGTATTAGAAAACAATGAAACGCTTCTGGTACAATCCGGCAAACCAGTAGCGATTATGCCTACCCATCGGAATGCGCCGAGGGTCATCATTGCCAATTCCC
>JBGSXH010000674.1:0-6982 GCA_041751515.1 Cyclobacteriaceae bacterium
GTTTACGACTAGTACAGGAGGAAAATACTAATCTCACTTTTGGCACAGGTTTGTTTTATGAACATGAGCAATGGCAGCATCCTATGAATGAAACCGTGGTCATTGCAAGGCTTGTAAAATCTAACAATTACTTAAGTATAAGGCAAAAAATGACTGAAAATATTGATTTTAACAGCATTATTTATTTCCAAACAGGTTATGATCAAACCATTAGTCGCTTTAGGAACCGGGTTAGTTTAGACGCCAACCTCAACACCAGAATCACTAAAAAACTTGCCTGGCAAACGACTTTTGCTATTGCTTACGAAGATCGCCCTATCGTGCCCGTGACACCACTAATATTTCGTATAACCAATGGCATAAGTTATAGCTTTTAATGCTTTCAATGACATTCCACTTCTTCAGGAATTTTCTTAAATTGCAGCAATGGAAAATTTCGTAGTCTCTGCAAGAAAATACAGACCATCAGATTTTAAAAGTGTGGTAGGCCAAGGTCATATTACCACTACCTTAAAAAATGCGATTAGCAATAATCATCTGGCACAGGCATTCCTTTTTTGCGGGCCCAGAGGTGTTGGCAAAACAACCTGCGCAAGAATTCTGGCAAAAACCATCAATTGCCAAAAAATTACAGATGATTTTGAGGCCTGCAACCAGTGTGAAAGCTGCCTAAGTTTTAATAAAAACAGCTCCTTAAACATCCATGAGCTCGATGCAGCGTCCAATAACTCTGTAGATGATATTCGGAACCTTGTAGACCAGGTTCGGTATGCCCCACAAAGTGGCAAATACAAGATATATATTATTGATGAGGTGCACATGTTGTCCAGCTCGGCTTTCAATGCCTTTCTAAAAACATTGGAAGAACCTCCTGCACATGCTATATTCATTCTGGCGACTACAGAAAAGCACAAGATTATTCCAACGATTCTTTCCCGATGTCAGATATTTGATTTCAACCGAATTCAGGTAAATGACATTGCTGAGCATCTAAAATACATTACCGAAAAGGAATTGATAGACAGTGAACCCGAAGCTCTGCATCTTATTGCTCAAAAAGCAGATGGCGCCTTGCGGGATGCTTTATCCATCTTTGACCTCATTGTTACCTTCTCGGCTGGGAACAGACTCACCTATGCGGCTACTATCGACAACCTGCATATCCTGGATTATGACTATTACTTCAAAATGGTCAATCACTTTTTTGAAGAAAACAGCTCTAATGTCTTATTGGTGTTTGACGAAATTTTAAAGAAAGGCTTTGATGCCCGCAATTTTATCAATGGTCTGGCGGAACATCTTCGCGATTTGCTGGTATGCAAAGATGAAGCTACCTTACGGCTACTTCAGGTTTCGGACAATGTAAAGACGAGTTACCTCAAACAAGCCAAAGAAAGCAGTACAGCATTTCTTTTATCTGCCCTCAACTTATGTAATCAATGTGATATCCAGTATAATAGCAGCAAAAACCAGCGCTTACTGGTGGAGTTATGTCTGTTGAAAATTACACATTTGAAGTCTGCCATTCAATTTGGATCACAGATGCCTAGAGAAGCTGAGGATGTAAAAAAAAAAGTAATGGCGTAGTTGAAGAGACAGGTATTGAAAAGGCCACTGCAAAACCCGATGGTGTACAGACGCCAACCACACCACCACCCTCCTCCATTGCAGTATCTCCAGCAGAACAACCTCCAGCCAGTCCCGCTTCAATTGCACTAAGTGCATCGAGATCAGGTAATAATTCGCATGGACGACAGTCCATCAAACTGCCCAATTTAAAGGATCTGGAAGCCTCTGTTAGAGTGCGTAGCTCTGAAGCCGAAAAGCAAAAAGAGTCAGAAGATGATGATACAGTAACAAGTCCGGCTCACGAAAACCTACCAGTCTCGGAGAGAGAATTAAAGCACCTTTGGCGAACCTATGCTGAAAAAATCAAAGCCGAAGGCAGGAGTGTAGATTATATCCTGATGAACCAGGAAATTCGTTTATTGCCGGATATGACCATTGACCTCCCCATTGCCAACCCAATGCAGGCAGATACACTGGAGAAATTTAAGCCGGAACTAATGGGCTTGCTGAGAGGGCAACTGCAAAACAGTCTGCTTCAGATAAAAACCACACTCATAGAAGATAACAAGAAAAGAATGGTGTATACACCTAAAGAAAAATTCAATTATCTGGCAGAAAAACATCCGCTATTACGAGAGTTGCAACAAAAACTCGGGCTGGATACAGATTACTAGAAATCGACCTGAAAACTAATGTTGAGCACATTTTTAAACTGAACTGCTTTCCTATCCGGTCCATCATCTTGCGGTATCAGAATGTTATTATCATAAATAAGCTGGGCAGAAAGACTGGTACTTATGAACCTGGTTACCTTAAATGTAATCAGGCCATCCCAGATAATATCAACTTCATGGAAACGATCGAAACCACTGAAAATATTAAGGTTTGTTCTTAACCTGATACTATTAGGGAAGTCGCGCTGGTAGGTAGCATTGATGGCTGAGCCTACTTCAGCCATCACCCGTTCGCCTGGCATAAGCCCGAAAGACCCTACTGCAGCGAGTTCATCGTCCAGTACTAATGTGATTTTTCCGGCCAGAGGCGAGGCTGTTATTGACAGATGAGGATCTTTGAATGTGAGACCAACAGAAGGCCTGACCACTCCGGGAGCTAAAATATTGGAAATTTTCGTGACGGCGACACTGTCTGTTTGCGGCACTTGCTGGAAGCGGAAACCTTCATCCATTTGTGATCTAAAGTCAAGAATAGTAGTGATCATCCATCTGTTGGTAATTCTATTCCTGAACTTGGAGATAAAAATAAACATATCTTCCGTTTTTCTGAAGCCGGGAATCAGGTCTCCCTGCCGGATAATGCCATACGAAATATTGACATCATTTTCCCAAATGAGCTCTTCCCGATCGTACAATAGATTGAGATGCACCATGGAACCTAAAGAAACAGAGCTTTCTCCCCCTCCAACCCAGTTGCTTAAAGATACTTGAGAAACGTTGAATCGGAAATCACCGGTTAATCTCCAGAAAGACTCAGGCTCAACGATAATCTCTTCTTTATTGAGAAGACTATCGGGAATAGTGAACCTGGGAAGCTGGGCAAATAGCTGTTGGCAGAATAGCAACAGCATAGTACATATAAAAAGTCTTTTCAAAATTTAAAAGCCTCTGAATGAGCTTACAAATATGCTTAAGAAAGAGGCTTTTTACCAGCCAATTATAAAAATTATTGAGCTTAAAAATTAAAAATTGTATGAAAAACCAATATTTAGCGCACTTTTAAACTGTATTCCCTTTGTTGTTCCACCATCATCAGTAGGGATCAATATATCGTCATCATAAATGAGCTGGGTAGAAATAGAGGTAGCAATATACTTATTAACTTTAAATGCTATGAGTGCTTCCCAATTCACATCTACATATTCAAAATTATTGTATGCACTGAACAGTATCAAATTGGATCGGAAATTGACGTTTTCCATGAGTTCAATATTGATGGTATTAATCACATTGGCACCAAATTCAGCTCGAATGTTTTCCCCGGGGTCTACACCAAAAGCACCCGCATTGGACAGCGAATCGTTCATCACAAATGTAACCTTACTGGCAACTGGAGATAAGGTTAGTGAAAACACATCGCCCTGTTTGTACGTTGCTCCAAGACCAATTTGCAGAAATGCAGGTGCAAAAAGATTTGAAATTAACGTTCTCGAGGTTTCACCATTAGGTCCATCCTCATAATTGTATCCCGGAGCCATCTGTGTTCTAAAGTTTAGATTGGCAGAGGCCAACCAGTTTTTCTTTAATCTTCTTCCATAATTACTCATCAAAATAAAGTTGTCGTCAGTTTTCCTGAAGTCATTTTCACTCCCACCAATACGGTTCAGACCATACGCTATTTCAAGACTATTGTCCCAAATATTACGTCCCTTCATATAATTCGCATTAGCAGCAAAGATAGAACCTGCTGCTATAGCACTTTCACCACCACCTGTCCAGTTATTCAGTGAAACCTGAGAAAAGTTAATGGCTGTGTTGCCGTTTATCTTCCAGTAACTGGCTGTATCAGGAGCCTGCAGTGCAACAGCGGATGTATCAATAGGCTGTGATAGCGCTATGTCAAAAAGCAAAAAAGCAAAAGCCAATGGAAGGTAAAATTTCAATTGCATATGGTTGGTTTTAAATAAATGCAGATGAAGACATCTCCACCTGATTGCTTCTAAAATGAATGTTGGTTTAAATAAAATCAGCAATAGCTTTATACAAACTATGTATAAGACTATTGCTTAAGAGGTTAATTTTTTTAGCGAAAGTCAGGGAAGGAATACAATATTCCTAAAACCCTGGCATTGCATTAGCTCACCTGATCTCTTAATTCATTTAATGCGCTTTCCGTCAGAGGCTTAGTGACAAACTTGATTACGTGATCATTATTGACAATTTTATCAATATCTCGTTTGTTGTCGGAGCTACTAAGAATTACAACTTTACAACGGTCTTTGAGGTCTTCTGCAAACTTTTCAAACTCGTACAGAAACACAAAACCATCTACAATTGGCATGTTGATATCTAGAAATATTAAGTTTGGCAGGCGTTCTGCGTTGTCTTTATTTTCTTCTAAGTATTCAAGGGCGCTCTTCCCCGAGCTTTTAATTTCTACTTCTTTCGCAAACCTGGTAATTTCAATAATTCGCTTACTTATGAAGTTATCGGTATCATTGTCATCAACAATCATAACCAACTCAACTTCTTTAACTTCATTTACCATAGATAACATGTCTTGCAGTTTATTGACACTGTCCCAAAAAGGATACAGGCCGTCCTAGTTTAAAAAATAGGAATTCAATAATATTTCAAATATAGAACATTTAATTTTTTTCGGGCAAAATTATCACAATTTATCCAAGAAAAACCAAGCGATTATTTGTTAATCCAGAGGTATTCGAATATCGATAACTTCACCTACTGCCACACTAAAATCATTCTTATCATTCCATTCCATAACTTGCTTAATAGTAACCCCATATTGTCTGGCAATTTTATATAAAGTTTCGCCCGGGATGACTGTATGTTCTATTGTTTCATTTTGCACAGTCCCACTTTCAGTTGATGCTGAGGCCTCTACCGCTTCTTTTTCCTTAGGTTTCTCAGATTGCCTCAGGGTCAATTGCTGACCAATACTTATTTTAGATGCATCATTTAACTGGTTAAGCGCCATAATGGTTTTTACCGGGATTCCATAGTTACGGGCTATGCTATACAAAGTTTCTCCTTGCTTTACAGCATGTACATTGGACTGTTCCGTCCTTTCATTATATCCTACGAAATTGGGTTGTTCGACGGGATCTTCAAAGCCCTCCCTGTCGATTTCAACACTTTCGGAATGCGAAGCTGTAGCTACAGTATCTTTATTAGTAATCATCGTGTCACTCTCCTGAGCTGTTTGTTTGCGCTTCTCCGTGACTACTGTTTCTGTACTGCTATCCGCGCGCTCCCTTATTTCCTGCAAATCTTCTATGGTGCTTTCCTCCATTACTTTACCCTGCTTTGTTTCGGTTTCGGACGGCACCTCATACCTCCTATTTACGACCACTTCCACCCTTTCCTCACTGTAATCAATAACCGGAGCAATATCCTCATATTCCTCCATAGAAGCCTTTTCTTCTGCCGCTTGGGTAAGCTCTTCCACTTCCTCCTCGGACTCTACCTGTATAAATTCGGCAGGCGTTCTGGAGGGTCTTGCAAATCGTAGCCACACGACTAATCCTGGTTTGAAATCGTCTTCATTTCTGATCCTGTTTTTCCTTCGCAACGCCTTTTCTCTGATACCATAATTTTGTGCGATGAGCCAAAGCGATTCTTCGGGCATAGCCGTATGGTAGTAAACCGGCGCACGACCTCTTTTTCGTTTGAGATAATAAACCATCCCAGGCTTCACCTGATGGTCTTCCTCTATATCGTTAAATCGTAGAAATCGCTTAAGGGTAATCTCACCGTCATCAGCGAGTCTTTGTGGTGTATCGCCTTTTCTGGCAATGATGGCATCAATACCGTTGGCCTCCACCAATAGTGGTGCAGCTTTATTGGTGGTATCTCCTTCTATGATAGGATAGTTAGCACCATCATTAACGAAAAACGTTTGCTGCGGCTTATTAACGCTGGCGGTACGGGGTGTTGAGGCAACCTTTCGTTTTCCGGCATCAATACCCTGCTCTTGACTGGCAATGGCTGACTGGCTGCCGGCCGGCACAGGTACCAGGACGGCATACGTTTTATCATCCGGGATCCTTCCTCTTTTTAACCATTTATTGTAATTATTGATATCGTCCCCTTCCAACTCAAAAGTTCTAGCTACATCCCTTAGCGTTTTAGACCCCGCTTCGGTATACTCCACCAGCATTAATGGCGAGGTGTCTGTATTTCCTATCACATGCTCATAGGCAATTTTATGGGCAAGAAACCGTAGGACATACCAATCTGTATTCTTTGTAATTTCCATCCTTGTGGAGCCAATATAACGGTCATCTATTTTCCGTTTAGCACCTCCCAAGCCCTCTTTATAGGATAGTAAAGCATATATCCAGTTATCGAGATAGTGGTTATTTTTTTTCAAATACCTGGCAGCAGCTCGTGTTGAAGCGGTGAGATTCATCCGTTCATCAATCAGGTGATCTACCCGAAGCCCCATTTCTTCGGCAGTTGCTTTTTTAAACTGCCAGTAACCGACGGCGTTAGACGATGACACTGCATCCGGAATCAAAGCACTTTCCTGAATGACCAGGTATTTAAAGTCTCCCGGCAATCCCTCTTCTGCTAAAACAGCTTCGATGATTGGAAAATGAAGGTCTACACGCTGTAACCTCAACTTAAAATAAGACTCGCTGCGATAAATAGCATCAACATCTGACTGAATCGTCTTCCGGGCGCTTTCCTGAATTTTCAGCTGCATACCTGCAAAC
>JBGSXH010000675.1:0-6030 GCA_041751515.1 Cyclobacteriaceae bacterium
CCTTCGTCAGTCAGGAAATACAGATAGCCGTCCGGTCCCTGGCGCACATCGCGTATACGGCCGATTTTTTCCGTCAGTAATTCTTCAGCATGCGTCACTTCATCGTTCTCCAAAACAAGTCTGTATACTTTTTCAGTTAACAAGGCTCCGGCAAATAAATTGCCTTCCCAGGCACTGAAGGCTCCGTTATGGTGAATGGCTAATCCAGATGGGGCCATGGACTCATCCCATACATATTTTGGCTTCACTACACCCGGTGCTTCCTGCCCAAGCCCCACAGGTTGTTTGGTGTCATACTCGACGCCCTGAGCTACCTGAGGCCAGCCATAGTTTTTTCCTACCTCTATTTTATGTAGAAGGTCACCGCCAAAAGGTCCGTGTTCTGTTGCCCAAATAACTCCTGTTTCCGGATGAATCACTATTCCCTGGTTATTTCTATGCCCGAAAGAAAATATTTCCGGTCTCAGGTTCCCTGGTTCTTTATTCACGAATGGGTTGTCGTCAGCAGCGCCGCCATCTTCCTTCAATCGGATCATTGAGCCGGCCGGGTCCGTAAGGTCCTGGGAAGGGTAACGAATACCACGATCACCTATAGAAAAAATGACAGTACCATCACCGGGAAAAACGATTCGGGAACCGTAGTGTCTTCCAGGTTCGGTACGGGGGGCTTGTACATACAGGATTTCAACATCTTCCAATTCACTTTCGTCACTGTTTAGTTTGGCTCTGGCCAAAGCTGTTCCTGTGCCTTTTTCATCATCCGATTTCACGGCATCATCATCGCCCGGACTGGAAAATGTAAAATAAATCCATCCGTTTTGTTCATAATCAGGGTGCACCACGATATCAAGCAAACCTCCCTGGTTGCCTCCATCTGGTGCCGAAAGCTGGTCTTCATCGCCATCTATTTTCGGCAGGTTTCCGATTTCTTTCACTGTACCCTCCTTAGGATCAATCAGCTGAAGACGGGCAGGTCTTTCAGTAACAAGCATGCGGCCATCCGGCAGCCAACTTAAACCCCAGGGGTGTTCTAAACCATTTACCAGTTGTGTTATTGTAAAATTGACCTCTTCACTTTCAACACTGGCTTCTATTTCTTTTTCTTCAAAACTTTGGGCAAAGGATGGGGCGGTGATGCCAAAACCGATCGACAAGAGGCCGGTTGCCAAAATCTTCTTTGTAATTCCTGTAATCATCAGTAAGTTATTAGACTTTATAAAAAATTAACCTTTAAATAAGGTATAACTTAAAAAAAACAGCATCTATAAAAATCTTGCTGTTAACAAATTGACTCTAATGGTTTAAACTCCAGGATATTATGATTGTTTGTCTGAATACTATAAAGTTGGGAAAAGAATGTATTTACATAGAAATGCCTGCAGGAAATATTCACCTATTGATTGAGGTGGTAAAA
Organism: Cyclobacteriaceae bacterium; assembly: GCA_041751515.1. Classification (GTDB taxonomy): domain Bacteria; phylum Bacteroidota; class Bacteroidia; order Cytophagales; family Cyclobacteriaceae; genus JBGSXH01. The sequence goes on from JBGSXH010000675.1 coordinate 1,415, forward strand.
TCAATCTAAAAGACTTAAAACCTTCTTTGCATTAAGGTTCAAATAGTTGTCGATATACAAGTCGCAGGGAGGCAGTTCATCCTTGGTATGGGAAGATAAAACACCAACTACTTTCATTTTAGCATTGATGGCTGCGGAAACTCCTGAGAAGGAATCTTCAAACACAATACATTTTTCTGGCGCAATTGTCAGGTTTGTTGCCGACTTCAGGTAAACTTCCGGATCAGGCTTATGCTTCTTAACATGCTCGCTGGACATTATAGACTCCATATCATTTTCGAAAGCCAGTTTTTTCATAATAAGATCCAAATTGGCAAATGGGGCAGAAGTGGCCACGCCGGTATGGCAACCTTCTGATTTAAGTGCTGCCAAAAATGTAAGGAAACCTGGAATGGGTTCGATATTATCAGCATAAATCTCTCTGAATAAACCTTCTTTTTCGTTTTCAAGGGCGGTAAGTTCTTCTCCTGATATTTGTCGCTGCAAAAAGTGGCTGAGAATATAGCTGTTACTTTTACCAAACATGTGCTCGGCATATTCCTCCTGGCTGGGATTCAGTCCGCGTTTGGCGAAAAATTGGTCAAATGCTTTGGAATGGTACGGGTTGGTATGGCAAATTACTCCATCCATGTCAAAAATGACGGCAAAGTCTTTCATAGTTTATCGCGTATTGTTGTCGCTGGTGTAAATTGAAACAGTAGACAAAATTACACCTAATGCGCAGACTATTCAAGTATTTCTCCAAAGACCGCTTCGCATTAGCCTAAAAGTCGAGCACATTCCTTAAGGCAATATAGCCCGTTCTGCTCACAGGAATTTTAGATTGGTCTTTCAGGATCGCGATATACGTATCTTTCGAATAGGCTTCAATTCTGGCAATAGAAGTAATGTTAAGCATATATGACCGGTGCACCCTTACAAACATATTTTCCGGGAGTTTTTCCTCCAGGCGCTTGAGGGTGATCTGTTTCAAATGCTTTTCACCTTCATGGTGAATGCGTACATAATCGCCATCCGCTTCGAAAAGGGAAATATTATCGATAGGCAAAATGATGATTTTGGCACCATTGCGTACTACTATTCGATCTGTTTTTTGGCCGGATTGTGCCGCTGCGACAACTGTGTCAATCGCAGGAGCAGGCTCCAGCGCATTTACTTTTGCAATGGCTTTATCGATAGCGGTCTTAAATCGCTCTGCAGAATAAGGCTTCAGTAGATAATCTGCAGCATTGGCTTCAAATGCCTGAATCGCAAACTGGTCGTAAGCAGTTATGAAAATAAGGACAGGATGTTCATCGATGATTTCCAGCATTTCAAAACCATTCAGTTTAGGCATTTGAATGTCAAGAAGCACCAGTTGAGGCCGCAAAGTCTGAATGGCCCTGGCACCGTCAAAACCATTTTCACAGGTAGCTATTAAGGAGATGCGATCATCCTGTTCCAGCAAAGACTGTACAAGTGCTCTTGCAGGGGCTTCATCATCTATAAGTACAGTGGTAATCATCTGTTTAGTTTGGGTATTTTTAAGTGAATTGTAAATACATTGTTGGCTTTCTCAATGGCCATAAGGTTGGACGACGCGTAAATCAGAGATAGTCTTTTGCTGACATTTTGCAGGCCTATGCCATTGCCTTTTTTTGCCATCCCGCTATCATCAAAATTATTGCTGATGGTGAGCTGTAGTTGATCTTTATTGCAGCTACCTTTCAGCGATATATGCACGTCCTCGAGCTGCTCGTAAATTCCGTACTTAATGGCATTTTCATATAAAGGCTGTAAAAGCATATTTGGAATCGGCCAGTCCAGACAGGTTTCATCTGCGTCAAGTTTGAAGGACAGCCGGTCTCCGAACCTCACTTTTTCGATTTCCAGGTAAAGGGCCATTTGATCCAATTCTTCTCTCAGCGGATGCAGTTTCATGATATTTTTACCAAGAGAAAACCTGAAAAAATCTGCCAGTTTTACGACCATTTCCCTGGCCTGGTCTGGTGCAGATATGGTAAGGGAGCTAATGGTATTAAGACTATTAAATATGAAGTGTGGGTTTATCTGCGACTTCAATAAAGCCAGCTCAAAATTTTTGAGCGAGTCTTCCAGCTCCTGCTTCCTTTTTGCTTCTGCAGAAAGAAAGCTTTTGAAAAGCAGTAAATAGTATGTGGCAATGACCATAGCAATGCATAAGCTGCCGCCAATGATATGGAGTGGTTGTATTAATAGCATCATTTGAACATCAAAATTGTAGCTGGGCAGTAAGTAGGACTGTACCATTTCAGAGAGCTCCAGGGAAAAATACAGGCATAACGCAGCGATAACAGTGTGACTCAATATGGATACAATAAGTCGCTGATATTGAGTAGATAAAAATGGTAGAGTAAACCAAAGCATCAATCCGAATCCTGCTACAAAAATATAAAAGGAAAGTGAAATGATACCGCTTGCTAGCAGCGAAGTATCAGTTTGCCAGGCAACAAAGCAGGAATGCAGCAGTATATAAACAATCCAGGATAACATGTACCAAAGGATATGCTTGCCGGATATAGGGTGCTTAGAAAACATGAATGTTATCAGTCTTGTAAATTTATTATGTGTTCAGTTTAACGTCCCCACCTCCGAACAAAACAAAGCCAGATATAATAAGTACCTTTTCAGGATCAGGGATGACGGCAAGGGGTGAATATCGGTTGTCTTTAAAACCTCCCATCAAAGGAAACACTTCCACCCGAATAGTCCAATCGGGGGGGACGATGATCGAAGTGCCGCCAAAAACGGCAAAGATATCCATTCTGTTTTTGCCTTCCGCCAGGTTGGCCTGTCTCAAATCTATTTGCGAACCACCCATGATGGCAGTGACTTTGCCGCCTTTAAAATTTTGGGATGTGACTGTAATTTCTTTTCCTCCTAAAATAGCAAAATCATCTACAACATCTGCATCATTACTGTCAATTACCTGTTCGTGCGTACTTTGCCGTTGTCTGTACAATAATGCTAATCCAATGCCTATGATAACAGCCGGCCAGAAGATTTGTCGAATGCTGTGAAAGTTCCATATTCCGAGATCTTTCAACAGGAATATCCCACCAATCACAATAAGGGTAAGGCCGGACTCAATCTTTTCTTTCCGGGCAATGAGTACAAGGCCAATGAGAATTAGCATTGTTTTCCATGAAAAGATATAGCGCGGAAAGCTGAAATGGAAAATATTGAGATTGTCCAGCAGCCAAACTGCACCCATGGCAATGAAAATAATTCCCAGCCAAAATCTTCGGTCGTTTTTAGTATGCTCGTTCATATAATTAAATATTGAAGGCCAGAGGCCATGTGTTGACATTGATTAGCTTTTACAATGATAGTATTTTAACCATGTTCTTCTCAGTACTTTTCGATGAGTGCCGGATAATTGCCGACGAAACACAAAATGACTGAATACTGTAGGTTGTTACGGGTTTGGTATATATAAATTTTCCGTATTATAGTGCAGAGCACTGGATTGTATTTAAAGTAATACTTTAGCAGTAGATAATTTATGCGGCGATAATCAATTTCATTTGAAATGATGCCTTTCAAAAAAAATTTGAATTGTCGTCTATAAGCAATAAATTAGTACCATGAAGAGATTAAAATCTATACTTTTAATTGATGATGATGCCGTTACTAATTTTTTGCACGAGTCTCTCATCCAGGAATTTAATGTTACCGATAACATTAAAGTGATTGAAAACGGGGAAGATGCTTTTCAATATTTAAAGCAATTCTATCTTGAAGGCAAATGTCCGGAGCTTATTTTTCTGGATCTCAACATGCCTATTACCAATGGTTTTGAGTTTTTGGAATCTTACAAATTGTTGGACAGCATTCGCGATGACAGTGTGATCATTATTTTGAGTTCATCTGAACTTGACGGTGACAAAGTAGTGGCTGACAGTTTTGGGGTGAATGATTTTATAGTAAAACCCTTGACTACGGAGAAGCTAAGAGATGTCTTTGAAAGACATTTTAATTTTACTTTTGCAGACGAGCAATAAGCGCTTGCATATTGCTGGCTTTTTTACCTGCAAGTAATCGATTAATTCCTATCATTGGCCCAATGGCCAGTATGGGTAATAAGAGGTTAACGGATACATAAAGCAGTAAAAAGCTAATTATTTCTATACTTAAGATCGTAATGAAAAAACCAATAGCATTGACTATCGTCAATGCTGTTCCTTTCCAGGCAGGGGGTGCAGCTGCGGCAACTAGTGCTGAAAATTGTGGTGAATCCATGGTAACAGCAATTCCCCAGACGCCAAGAAAAAGATAAAAAATAACATTCGGAGCGAAGAAAAATAAGGGAGACAGTATGCAGCATAAGCACGATACGCTAAGTGCTGTGCAGGCAATTGCTTTACTGCCAAATCTTTGCGCCAGATAACCACCCACTGCACAACCTGCAGCACCAATACCTATGATGGCAAAATTGTACAGTGATGCATGGCTTGCTTCATGGTCAGCAATGGCATTATACTTTAAGATAATAAGTGGTATAAATGCCCAGAAGGTATACAACTCCCACATATGTCCGAAGTAGCCTATTGCCGCTGTTCGCAGGGCTTTAACTTTGAATATTTGCGGAATAACGT
>JBGSXH010000676.1:0-2296 GCA_041751515.1 Cyclobacteriaceae bacterium
CCGTTGCTATCGACCCATTCAGCTGCAGAAGGCGATAGTGGCTTTTTGTTTATACCCTCCGGAGAGGGATAAGTATAGGAATAGAAAGCAGGTTCAGGCATATTCTCATCCCCGGCCCAAAAACCACAGCTAATGCATTCGTGCGTGTAGGCATCTTTATCGGAGATGCGCGCACTGGCGTCCATTTTTGGAGCTTTCTCCCCTGAGAAACGGGTGACCGCCAAATCCATAGAATGCCAGTAGAGATGTACTGGACAGGTTTTACCATAAAACATACCGCTATAATTTTTAAATACACCATCCGTCCATAAGAACACTTGCCACAAGATTTTTATGTAGGGTTTGTCATAATGATGGTAATCAGTAATGCTTTGAAAATGAGCATCGATACCCAGGTCATAGGGCTTATCTGGCATTTCAATTGAAATATTCAGCGACTGTAAAGCATGCTTTAGCTGCTTGTAAAAATCAGCAACGGTCAGCCCATTCTCTAAAGCAAAAGCTTGTTCTCCCCCATCACTGCTAAAAACCTGTAAGCTATGCTTGTGGACGTTCAAGGTAATGGTAAAAGTAGCGATGCCATCATTGATCGGCATCGGACCGGTGGTGAAACCTATTGAATCCATATAATGCGTTACATACCACCAATGGTTCTTTCTAGGCATTGTTTTAAGGCGAATCTTGCCAATTATTTGCAAGAACAAATGCAATGTCATTTTAGACTTCTCATGACCTCTGTAAACAAGTTGCGGTAGTGACTGGTGCTTTTCCATTCTTTTATTGTTAGCGATATTAACCACTCTAAATAGTTTATTACAATTTAGCAACAATCTGCATTTTTGAAAGTATTTCTCCCCGTGCATTTACTATTCTTGCACAAAACACTACCCAAGCCTAGCAGTACTTTAAAGCTGAAAATCATTTCAGCTCCATTATTATAAACTTCATCTGGAAAAGGCTGCACTTCGGTAAGCTTTAATTTTATCACAGTGCGCTTTAGAGGACCTTTGGTCTAAAGCAAAGCAAATGAAGCAACTTTGTACCTTATTACTTTTTTGTATCCAGTTCAGCACTATTGCGCAAACGCTTATTGAAGTTGTAGGCACTGTGTCACAAACCAATGGCGAGAAATTGCCGGGCGTGAATGTGTATTTAAAAAACAGCTACCATGGCAGTTCATCCGATGCTCAGGGACAATTTTCTTTCAAAGCAGCACTCAGTGGCGAACAGGTCCTGGTATTGCAGGCGATCGGCTTTAAAACAGCTGAGCACACTATCTTCCTCGACCGTGAAGTGCTACAGCTCAATTTTATACTAAAACCAGCAATAAATGAACTGACAGCAGTAACCATTAGTGCGGGTGCGATGGAAACCTCTGACCAGCATAAAGCTGTGGTGCTGAAGCCCATCGACATCGTCACTATTCCCGGTGCTATGGGCGACATTATCGGGGCCTTTCAGACTTTGCCAGGCACTGCGACTGTGGGTAACGATGGTCGCTTATTTGTGCGAGGTGGAGACGCCACTGAAACTGCCATCTTCATCGATGGGCTTAAAGTTGGCAATGCCTTTGGCACTACTGCCAATAATGTACCCAGCAGAACACGGTTTAGTCCGAACCTCTTTAAAGGCTCATTTTTCAGTACGGGAGGCTATTCTGCGGCATACGGGCAGGCGCTGTCCTCCGCCCTGGCTTTGAATACTGTGGATATGCCCAATAGAAGCCAGGGAGATATCAGCGTGACGTCAGTGGGCATGGGCTATACCCAAACGCTGGCAGGAGAAGAAAACAGCCTAACAGCTTCGATGAATTACTTTGATTTATCCCCCTATCAATCTCTTGTTAAGCAGCATTTCAATTGGGAAAGAAGTCCTTTTGGCTGGGACATCGCTTTGGCTGGCAGGCAAAAATGGGGAAAAGATGGCCTATTAAAAGCATATGTACATCGGGAATCCAACGGTCTGAAAATCTGGCAACCGCAACCCCGGCAGGCAGGTGACGGCCAACTGATAGGCATCCAAAACAATTATACTTTAGCACAGACAAACTTTAAAAAAATAAGTGCCAATGCTTGGACCTATACAGGGGGAATCTCCTACTCCCATAATAACGATGAGATTTCGCGGGATGACCAGACCATTAACCAGGATAATAAGCTCCTGCACGCAAGGGCTGTGGCCATCAAAGATTTCTCACAGGAATTTTCCACGACTTTTGGCATTGAAACATTTTTGTCAGGATATGACGAAAGCGTAGACAGCCTCAACAGGAATTTCCTTGACCAGCAATACAATG
>JBGSXH010000677.1:0-2179 GCA_041751515.1 Cyclobacteriaceae bacterium
GCAGTTGCAGTATTAGAATTTGAGGGTAAAGGAATAGTAGGGTCACTCAAAACCCTGATAGCAGATTCGATTCTTACCGAATTGGTACAGGATAGGAAAATATTCCATTCGGGTGATATCATTAAATATTTAAAAGAAGAACTAGATGCAGCAGGTTCAAAGGAACTTTACTGTGATCTGAAAGCTTCGGTCGTGATAATTGACAATAACGCAAAGACGCTTCAGTTTAGTGGTCTCAATCAGGACATGATCATTTTTAATAATAATAAAATGCAGGTTCTTACGGGTGAAAATAATGATAAAATTCAAATGCTGAAAGCAGAGCGGATAGACCTAGTAAGCGGAGCCAGTTATTATTTATTTTCAAACGGTTTCTACAACCAGGTAAATCAGGATGGTGTTAAGTTTTCTCGTGAGAAATTTGAGGAAATGTTAAAGTCTGTTCAGAATCAAAAAATGTCTGATCAGCATAAATTTTTACAACAGACATGTGAGGACTGGATAGGCGCAGAAGGCATGAATGATGATATATCCCTGATAGGTTTTAAATTATTCGACTGAAATGGCGGTAAAGGCGTTGAGTTATAAAAACTGGTGTACAGAAAACATAAGCCCGCAAAGCTGGACTCGTATTGTATTGAAATCTACTGATATCATACGGAATGAAGGGTATAAAATCAAAGATATTGAGGAGCCTGATGAATCTTTTGATTTACCTGACAAAATTTATCAATCACTAGCCGAAGCGCTAGAACAGCTGTATGAACTGAAGCCTGAAGAAAACCTCATCAACACCTTTTGACTATATCTGGATGCCCATTACCAGGACATCATCCGTTTGTGCTGACTGATCTCTCCATCCAAAAAACTCATTTTTAACTTGCTCATATTGTGCTTGCATTTCTAATTTGGACGAACTCGTCAAAAGGTTCCGGAAATTCCTGACCATAAATTTTTTATCCTCTTTGCCTCCAAATTGATCTTGAAATCCGTCAGTGGCCATGAAAATCCGATCACCTGCTTTAAGGTTTATTGTTTCTTTGATAATCTTATTTTCCACATCTCTTTCTTCTGTCTCTTCAAATCCACCTGCCATTTCTTTGATTGGCTTGTATACATGAAGATCTTTTCCATCAAAGTGATATAAGGGTATACCAACTCCTGCATACTCCATGGTCAGGTCATCCAAATTGATAACGGCTAGACCTATTTCCATTCCATCTTTAAAAGAGTTCTTCATTTCGTCCTCATCCCGATACAGCTCAAATTTGATGTTCTTATCTAATCGAGCCAATATTTTCTTGGGGTCAAGGTAATTTTGATAGTAAACGATATTAGTCAATTGGTTACTCCCCATGATGGACATAATAGCTCCCGGAACCCCATGTCCGGTACAATCAGCACAAGCTATTACTAAGAAGTCATTTCGCCCTTTACGAACCCTTTCAAACCAATAAAAGTCGCCACTCACAATATCTTTTGGTTGAAAGAAAACAAATACATCACCAATTAATCTAGTGTAAGCATCTAGATCTGGTAGCATTGACCTTTGAATCCGACGGGCATAGGAAATAGAGTCTTTGATTTGATAATTGGATTCTTCTATCACATCCTTCTGCTTCGTGATTTCATTCTTCTGTAATTCCAACTGCTTGTTCAACTCATTTTGCTGCTCAATACGAGATATTAGAATTTTAGAAGTATTGTTCAACTCTCGGGCAAGTTGTCCAATTTCATCTTTAGAAGATATCTCGATAGGGGAAGAGAAATTTCCTTTTCCGATTTCACTTGCAGACCGGCTTAATTTGATAATAGGGGATACAAAATAATTGGCCATAAAAAGTGCTAGTATGATTACGCCTATAAAAACGGGTATAATTATCCATATAATCCTGTTTTTTAAATCATTAATGGCGCTATATGTTCCGGCCGCTTTGCGGGACGATATCAATATCCAGTTTAATCCCAGATCAGCAAACTGTCCTTTGTTAAGCGAAGAAGCAAAAAGCAAGTTATCATTGGATTCTAAGCTGATGCTCATTTTATCAGTAGCTAATCTTGCTTTTAATTCCTCCCAATTGTTTAAGATATCTGTTAAAATCGATTCCTTTTCTGGTCCCCTAATCACTTTTGCATCACTTGATAGTACGATATCTGTCCTTATTTCATTATCAATCAA
>JBGSXH010000678.1:0-8401 GCA_041751515.1 Cyclobacteriaceae bacterium
CGGAGATTAATCATATCCTCCAAACCATAGAGCAGGAAAACCCAGATGTTGACCAGCTTGCACAACTCGTCAAGCAAGGCCTTGCCCTCATCAGCAGTTGTCAGGAAAAACTCCGCGACACCGAAGCTAGCATCATCAGCGGCTTCGATCAGCTAGAGGCAAAAAAAGAATAATAACTTATTAATCCTCGCACCGCTGGCATCTATGCCGAATTATTCGACTTGTGAGACACGGCCCGGGAAGAAAAAGGGTCATGAAAGGCTTACCAGCAAAGTCATAGGCAGTGCATCGGGCTTTGCTGGTATCACCTAACAAGGAGCTCGTTAAAAGCCTGGCGGCTTTCTCTGATTAAAATCTGTCCTTTCCTGATAAGCTTTTGCCAAAATCAGCGCATCGCCTTCGCGGTATAAATTACTTATGATGGTAAAACTACCGGGAAGTCCGTCTTTACCAAAACCATTTGGCATTACCACACAAGGCTGTCCGGTAAGGTTGGTTAAGGCAAGGGCACTGCCTGCAAATGAAGGCGCTATTAACACATCAATGTCGCTCATCACTTCATCCATGGCTTCGATGAGCATACTGCGCATGCGGTTCGCCTGAATGTATTCTACGGCAGGAATAAACCGAGATTGACGGAAAACATTGGGCCAGGCATTTTTCACCTGCCGAACAAGTAAACTGTCTTTGCCGCTCAAGGTTAGTTCATCGAAAGCCGCTGCACCTTCTGCAGAAAGAATGAACAGTAAATCTCTTACGGGCATATCTGGTAGTTGCTTTGGCTGTAACCTCACTCCCATTGCCTCAAAGGTTTTCAGTGCAGCTTCGTCCAGCTCTTTAAAAAGGGCATTGTCAAAATCATCTACCAGGTAACCTACTTTGAGCTGCTTTACATCTCGGCTGTCATCATATTGGAATGCATGCGCCCGCACGGATTTATCCACACCATCGGGTCCATAAATTGCATTATATACAATGGCACAATCCTCTGCCGACCCTGCCAAAGGCCCCAGTTTGTCCATGCTCCAGCTCAGTGCCATCGCACCGGTTTTGGGCACCGCTCCATAAGTTGGCCGAAGTCCTGTAACCCCGCAGGTAGAGGCCGGACTCACAATAGAGCCCAGCGTTTCACTGCCAATGGCAAAAGGCACCAGTCCGGCAGCCACCGCAGATGCAGAGCCGGCACTGGAGCCACTCGATCCTTTATCAGTATTCCAGGGGTTTCTTGTCTTGCCACCAAACCAAACGTCGCCCCAGGCCAGAGCGCCTAAAGTGAGTTTGGCCACCAATATGGCACCGGAAGCTTCTAGTCTGGTAATCACTTCAGCATCTTCATCAATTTCCTGATCCTGATAGGGCACTGCTCCCCAGGTCGTGGGAAAGTCCTTTTTTGCTAGTAAATCCTTGGCGCCAAACGGAATACCATGCAAAGGCCCTTTATATTTTCCTGCAGCAATCTCCTTATCTGCCTGCCGTGCCCGGTCCATAGCGTAATCTTCCATCAATGTTACCGTACATTCCAGCTCGGGTCCATAGGCCTTCAGCCGGTCCAGATAAAAACGAGTAAGATATGCAGAGGTAATTTTCTTCTTCTCGATCAGCTGAGACAATGCTGCCACACCAAAAAAGGCGAGGTCAGTACTGTCAGAAGGTAAATCAACCTTTTTGACAGTTCTTTTAAAAACCGGCTTACCTTCCGGCATTTTATAGCCTTCGGGTAAAGGATTAAATACCAGGGCCGGACTTACACTATTATCAATTTCCTGACTTCTCAGTGTCAGGTAGGCTTCTCTGTTTTCATGCAGTCCATCCAGCATAGAGTCGCGCTGCGCATCTGTGAATGACAACGCGAGCAGGTTTTCCGCATGGGCAATATCATCTTTGCTAATCTCTTTCAAAGCAGAGGATTCGCCCATAAGCATGCCTCCATAGAAACTGCCCAGTCCCAGGCATACCATCAACAAAGCTATCTTGGTAGTTTTTCTTTTCATATATATATAAGTACTTTTAAATTACTACTTGCATGTCCCGACGTTTACGCGAGAACCCAATGACGAGAGTTGTCACCTTCTTCATCATGATATTCATCTCTCAATTGATGATTTGCTGCAACAAATAGATTCAACTTAAATGGTTTAGGCATTGTAATATCGTCCATAAAAAGATAGTTAATTATTTATTAGCATCAGCTTTAAAACTTACATTAATGCAAAATCGCAGGTTTAACTGCAATTAGAAAATGGAAAGCTGCATTTTGCTAGTATGTAATGATTCCGTATTTTAGGCAAAAAAAAATTTATGCTGAAAGGCAATGAGTACATTTTATCACAGCATACAAAATAATATAAACAAGCTTATATGAGAAAAAATAGCCTATTGACCATGGCATGCTGTCTGGCGATGCTAGTCTGCCTGCCTGCTGCTGCACAGCCTGAGCGCTGGCAACAAGAGGTGGACTATCAGATGGAAATTGATTTTGATGTTACAAAACATCAGTTTACAGGGCAGCAAACTTTAAAATATACCAATAACAGTCCGGATACCTTAAACAGGGTATTCTATCACCTGTTCTTTAATGCTTTCCAGCCGAATAGCATGATGGACGTTCGCTCCAGAACAATTCAAGACCCTGACCGCAGGGTGATGAACAGAATCCAGGAACTGAGCAAAGACGAAGAAGGCTACCTGGATGTGCAGCAGCTCAGCATGAATGGCCAAGCGGTGGACTATAAAATTGTCGGTACAATCCTGGAAGTCAACCTGGACAACCCCATTATGCCGGAAAGTGAAGTTACTTTTGAGATGGACTTTACGGGACAAGTACCTTTGCAGATCAGAAGATCTGGCAGGGACAGCGAGGAAGGCATCGACTATTCCATGGCCCAGTGGTTCCCTAAAATGGCGGAATACGATTATGAAGGCTGGCATGCCAACCCTTATATCGGCCGTGAGTTTCATGGCGTATGGGGAGATTTTGATGTGAAAATTAAGATTGATAAAAGCTACGTCGTAGCAGCCAGTGGCTATTTGCAAAATCCTGAGCAAATTGGTTATGGCTATGAAGAAGCAGGTCAGAAGGTCAAAAGACCGAAAGGAGATAAACTTACCTGGCACTTTAAAGCACCCAATGTCCACGACTTTATGTGGGCTGCCGATCCCGATTATGTACATACCACCGCGCAGGTGCCAGACGGACCTTTACTACGCTTTTTCTATCAGGCCGACACCTTACAGGAAAACTGGGAAAAGTTACCGGAATATACCGTCAAAGCTTTCCAGTATATGAATGAGCACTTTGGCAAATACCCTTACGATGTATTTTCTACCATACAAGGTGGTGACGGCGGTATGGAATATGCCATGGGCACGCTTATTACCGGACACCGCAGTCTGCAAAGCCTGGTAGGAGTTACCGTCCATGAGCTCATTCACAGCTGGTTTCAGGGCGTATTGGCTACCAATGAAAGCCTGTATCCATGGATGGACGAAGGCTACACCAGCTACGCCAGCAGTCGCGTGATGGCACATCTTTTCGACCGGGACGAGAACCAGGCACATGCAGGTTCTTACCAGGGTTATATCAGACTTGCTAAAAGCGGCCTGGAAGAACCCATGACCACGCATGCCGACCACTACCAGACCAATTATGCCTATGGTACCGCCTCTTACGGTAAAGGTGCCGTGTTTTTACATCAGCTCAGCTATATTATTGGCAAAGAAGATTTCGATAAAGGCATGTTACGTTATTTCAATACCTGGAAATTCAAGCACCCCAATCCAAACGATTTTAAACGACTGATGGAAAAAGAGTCCGGTCTGGAGCTAGACTGGTATTTGCAGTATTGGGTGAACACTACCCATACCATCGATTATAGCATCAAATCTGCCATAGAAAGGGAAGATGGTCTTTCGGTGACCCTGGAAAGACTCGGTAAAATGCCCATGCCCATTGACCTGGAAGTAGAGTATAATGATGGCCGAAAGGTGATGCATAACATTCCGCTGGAAATTATGCGTGGCACCAAAAACAAGGAAGACAGCGAAAGGGAATGGGAATTTCACGCCGCCTGGCCGTGGACGAACGGCACTTATACTTTGACCATACCAGGAGCAGGAAATGACATTAAACGGATTGAAATTGACCCTTCCAACAGGATCGCTGATATTGACAGGGAGAATAACAAAGTCCTGATAGAAGAGATCAACGCAGAAGAAACCCCATAAAAAAAAGAGGCCTCGTGCCTCTTTTTTGTTTACTGTCTTTCTCAATTTAAATTACGAAGATGTAGCCATTGCATGCTCTGCCACAGAAGCAGCTTTAAATTGTTGATGGCCATTCTCATTCAAAATACCGCAATACAGGATATTGATCATCTGCGTAAACATTTCTGAAGGGTTATTCGGCAGTTTACCGGCCACTTCCTGAGGAAGCTGGTTGATAAACTTCGGATTCAGTAAGGTGTCAATCATACCGCCATACATGGCGACCGCAATGGCCTTGGGCATGTCTGACCTGATTTCCTTCGCCTCCACCCCCTGCTCTATTAACCTGTGAAACCGGATGTACGCTGCCTCCCGCTTATATTGGTTGAGATCCGTCCATAGATCAGGTGCATTTTTCTGTAAATCCTCCACAAAGCGGGTGCTGATTTTTCCAAGATTTAAACCTACGAAAGTGAGTATTTCATGCAGTTTATTCAGAAAACCAAGCTGAGCGCTGTTTAAGATATTGTCGACTCCTTCCGACATGTACGCTTTAAACTCCTGAAGTATGCACTCCAGCAAATGGTGCTTGCCGTTAAAATAATGATAAAGCGTCTTTTTACTCATATTCAATGACTTGGATATTTCATCCATGGTCACATTGGAGTACCCTTTCTTATAAAATAAAGCCCTTGAACAATCTAATATCCGGTGATAGTTATCGTCTTTTTTACGTATCATCTGATTGGTTTATTGATTAGGTTTTAAGGTGTAGGTCAACTTTTATACAATAATTTGGCCAAAAAGATTTCACTCCTATTTACTTATTAACCAGCGCCTTAACCTATATTTCAAACAGATTGCAACTAAATTTCACCACATTTAAATGTAATACTTAATTAGAAAGTATCAATTTTTTAATTTATTTTGTATTATTAACTATTAAAATAATTAAACAGTATATATATGAAAATAGTTTTTACGTTAATTGTATTATTTGCATCTACTTTTGCGACATATGCGCAAATGGGCTGTGGGACTGTTACAATCCCACTAAACATCGAAGATTCCGCTGAAGTAGCAAGAAGAGAACCTTTTGGTCTTGATAGTTCAGAAGCATTGATGTACCTAATTGAAAATGGGTATCCCCTAAAAGAAGCTTATCTAAAAAAGCTTGAAAAGGACACACCTGAAATCTTGGCCAGGTTCAAGAAAAAAGAAAAAGAGAAGAAAGAAAAAGAAAATAAAGGTAAAGGGAATAATAGCAATGGCAATTCAAGAACAATGGCCGATGCCAACGGATTAGATTACATTGAAATAAGATTCTGGCGGCACCTTGACGCTTATACCAATGCACCTCTGGTACCCAACTCAATTTTTCAAAATGATATAAATTTTGCTATAACTATATTGAATCAAGATTTTGCTGCTAATAACATTCCATTCAGATTTTATGCGGCTTGCAGTAACCCGGTTTTTAAAACAAGTCAATACAATACTAGCACCCAGCGAATCAGCAAAAGCGACGCCGAAAAAGTCATAGAAATTACTGCCAACTCAGCAAGAGGAATTGATGTGTTCTATTTTGCTGGTAGCATTATAGGTAACAACGGCATAGAAGTGAACTTTGCTAACTTTCCCGATTCTAAACGCAATTACTATGTGGGTGCAACTCAAGGTGGGCTACTTTCCAGAACAATTACCCATGAAATTGGGCATGTTTTCGGACTTGAACATACGCACGCCGTTTCCAGAGGCCTCGGTGACGATAATATGAATGCTTCAGGTTGCTACCAAGAAAGCGTGTCCAGAACTCGAAGAAATTACTGGTATAACGGTTGCAGTTCTACCGATACATATCTCAAATGTGAAATTAACGGAGACAGAATGGCGGATACGGAAGCTTCTTTTAAAAACTTGAAGAGCTATTTAAATGAAAACGGTACATACAATAATGGTGGAGGAACTGACAATTGGGGGGACGCATGGAACCCTCCCGTTAATAATTTTATGTCTTATGCAATAAACTGGACAGAATTTTCACCTATGCAAATTGCAAGAATTATTTTTTATGCTAATACTAGAAAGGTAAATTCGTATTTAACAATGACCGGGCCAGCCAGATTATGTGTTGGAACCAATGGCACCTATTCGGTCAGCAATGCAGGCACTACGAATTTCCAATGGTCTTTGCCTGCTGGTTTTTCAATAGTTTCAGGACAGGGAACAAACACAGTCACAGTAAGGAATAACAGCAGTGCGAATGGCGGTGTTATTAGTGTCAATTTAACAGGCTGTGGCGCATTTGGTGCAAGTAGAAAAATAGAAGGCAGCAATAATTTTTATTATATTGTGGGTAACAATATTGTTGCGCCAGGCACATGGTCACAGGTGTATAGTGTTTCGAATGGTAATATCGCAGGAACTACCTATTCATGGACCGCACCACCAAATTCGACAATTATAAGTGGTGGTACAAGCAGTGGTGTATCATTGAGGTTTGCTAATAACTTTAACGGTGGCTACCTGACTGCCCGCCAAACGACATCTTGCGGCACCGCAAGCAGCACAATATACATACAGCCCACAAATACTGGCGGTGATCCCTTTGAGCCATATGCTTTAGATAATACTGAATTAAACTTTAGAAGCTATCACATCTATCCTAATCCCTCTAATGGTTTTTTAACTTTAAATTTTAAAAATCCTGGCTATACTGTGCAGTTACTTTCATTAAACAACCAGTTATACAGTGAAGCATCTATGCTTGAAGGGGAAAATAAATTAGATTATAGTCACTTTCCTAAGGCAATGTACGTTATGAAAATAATGTCCCCCACAAATGAAATTTTTACTGAAAAAATAATTCTTCAATAATATGAAAAAACTATTTTTACTTACGATAGTAGCATGCGCAATGCTCGCCTGCACGAAAGAAGATGAAGGATCGGGAATTCCTACACCACAAATACCTTTCATGAATTTTGTAGATTCCGCCGGCAATAACTTGTTTTCAATAAATGCTATAGATACTAGTGAATTTATCTATGACTATAATGGCGGTTTAATGACCTGGAAAGATCATGAGAATAGAAGGACGAGGATATTGACCATGCAATTTTCGTTTTCAGATGAGCAGCAGCAATTCTTTAATAATATGATAGAAGAAAACCCCTATTTATTTATTGAAGAAACCTTTGGCAGATTAGATGAAAGCCGTACGATTATTATTAATGGTAAAGAACACTATTTCCGGTTCGCGCCATACAAAGGAATTTTTACTCAAAATGATAAAGCCTTAATGTACAATACCGAGACAATTGCAGATTTCAATTTCATTTTTGTGCACAATATCGTTCTAAATGAATATTAACTTTTAGATTAAAACACCCTGTTCTTGCTACTTATCATATGAAAAAACTATTCCTATTTACAATAACAGCCTGCATCATGCTCGCCTGCAAGAAAGACGATGAAGGTTCTGGAATGCCTATACCTCAATTTCAATTGATAAACTTTATAGATTCAGCTGGAAACAATTTGTTTTCGATTAATGCGATTGATACTAGTGAGTTTCTATATGACTATAATGGGGGACTCGAAACTTGGTACGATCTTAAAAAAGAACGAGATAGAATTTTAGCAAACGAAATCACATTAGATGAAGAAACAGAAATAATAATTCGCAAGTTGTTAGAAGATAATCCTTATTTGTTTTTAGAATATACTTTTGGTACGCTAGATGTTCAAAGAAGAATTATTATTAGTGGCAAAGAACATTATTTTCAATTTGCTCCTGATGAGGGTATCTTTATGCAAAACGGGAAACTATTAATGTATGATACGGAAGAAATAGCAAAAGAGTATATTACAGGCTTTTTCCTGCACAATATCGTTCTAAATGAATATTAACTTTTAGATTAAAAACACCCTGCTCTTGCTACTTATCATATGAAAAAACTATTCCTATTTACAATAACAGCCTGCATCATGCTCGCCTGCAAAAAGGAAGACAATGAAGGGTCAGGCGTACCTACCCCGCAGTATTCATTGATTAACTTCGTGGATGCAGCAGGCAATAACTTGTTCCTGACTAATGCTATTGATACCAGTGAGTTTCGTTACGATTACAATGGCAGCATTATGAGCTGGAATGATATTTTTGAATTTAGGGCTCGGTCTTTAAGTGAATACAATT
>JBGSXH010000679.1:0-9058 GCA_041751515.1 Cyclobacteriaceae bacterium
GCCTTGCTGCTTCCAATACTTTACAAGCTTTTGGGAAGATTTACAGCATTCTTTGCCGCGTTAATTCCTGCCGGAATATTTATTTATCTTTTCCAGTTTGTAGGACAGCAAGCTCCTGAAATTGAAAGCTATGAATGGGTGCCTTCATTGGGGCTTTCTTTCAGCTTTTATCTTGATGGGTTGGCATTATTTTTTGCACTGCTCATTACGGGCTTTGGCGTATTAGTATTTTTGTATGCCGCCGGCTATATGCGCAGCTATCAGCAGCAGGGACGTTTTTATGGCTATCTGATGCTTTTCATGTCAGCCATGCTTGGGCTGGTAATTAGCGATAATCTGCTTTGCATGTTCATCTTTTGGGAATTGACGAGCCTTAGCTCTTATTTGCTGATCAGCTTTTTCCATGAGAAGGAAGGGGCCCGCGCCTCCGCTTTGCAGGCGCTACTCGTCACTGCTGCCGGAGGGCTGAGTCTGCTCGCCGGTGTTGTATTGATAGGCATGGCTGCCGGTACCTACTCACTTACAGAAATTATGATCAACCCGGAGGTGCTCAGAGAGTCTCCTTATTATATTGCCATCGTCCTGTTGATATTCGGGGCAGCTTTTACGAAATCTGCTCAGTTCCCATTTCATTTCTGGCTGCCCAATGCCATGGCGGCACCTACGCCGGTGAGCGCCTATTTACACAGTGCTACTATGGTAAAAGCGGGCATTTTCCTCTTGATGCGCCTCTCTTTTGTACTTGGAGCAACGCCTTTCTGGCAAATAACTTTAACAGCAGTTGGTGCATTTACCATGCTTTTAGGTGCTGTAATGGCCATATATCAAGAGGATATTAAAGCAGTTTTGGCATATATCACCATCAGCGCGCTCGGTATTTTGGTTATGATGACCGGTGTTGGCACGCCGGCAGCCATTGAGTCGGCCATGGTTTTTTTGCTGGCACACGCTTTATACAAAGCTTCTTTGTTTATGGTTGCCGGGAATATCGATAAGCAAACTGGAACACGCATTCTAAATCGCCTGGGTGGCCTGTGGAAAGTAATGCCGATTACTGGTACGGCGGCTTTTTTAGGTTGTCTCTCCCTCGCAGGCGCACCTCCACTTTTGGGATTTATCGGGAAAGAAATGCTTTTTCAGAGTGCCATAGATGCTACCGCCTATAGCATCGCGCTGTTGGTAAGTACGATGATCGCCGGTGCTATTTTCGTAGCACTTTCTATAGAAATGGTGTATGGGGTTTTCTTTGGCAAGCCAAGCAATGTAGTATCAGGAAAAGTCCGCGAGGCAGTGTGGACAATGAGTGGCATGCCGCTTATTTTGGGCGGTGTTGGTTTTATTGCCGGCGTATTTGCTGCCACCTTCATTTTGCCGGTTTTGCAGCCGGCCGCCAGTACTATTCTCGCTGCAGAAATTAACCTTGATCTAAGCCTTTGGCATGGGTTCAATACTGTTCTGCTTTTAAGTGTCGTGACCATTGTTTCCGGTGTGGTGCTGTACAAAGGCAGAAATAAAGTAAGAATGATGCCGCTGCCCCGGAAACTACTATATTTTTCGGATCCGGAAACAGGCTACAATGCATTTGTAAATGGACTAACAAAGGTGGCTTTCAGGCAGACAGCCATTCTGCAAAATGGATTACTTCGTAATTATAACGCCACCATCATAGGTTTTTTTGTTGTGCTTATGGTTTTGGCCACTGTTAATTCATTCCCCGAATCCACACCCATTAACTGGGACAAATTGAGCTCGGTACATTTAATTGAGCTGGTAACACTGATCTCTATCGTCATGTCGGTGGTCTATTTCTTCATGACCAATTCCCGGCTCAACGTATTGGTGGCCCTGGGGCTGGCCGGTTTTTCTATTGCGATATTGTTTGTGTTATATAGCGCTCCGGATGTGGCCATGACGCAGTTTTTGGTAGAGACGCTCACTTTATTACTCTTTATCTTGATTCTGCATAAGCTTCCGGTTTATAAAGGTAGTGGGGATAAAAAACAGAAAGGAAATGTCATTTATGCCATTATCGCCATAGCCTTTGGCGCAGTGATGACAACCATTGCTTATGTAGCTTCCGATAATGTGATGGATACTACTTTAAAATCTTATTATTTAAAATACAGTGATGCCTTAGGCAAGGGAGACAATGTCGTTAATGTAATTCTGGTAGATTTTCGTGCGCTGGATACAATGGGAGAGATTACCGTTTTAGCCATAACCGCAATTGGCATCATTGCATTACTTGGAAGAATTAAGAATAAAGGAGGAAAAGAATGAATACGCTGATCTTAGCTACCATTATCAGAATATTAATTCCACTATGTACAGTGCTATCGCTCTACCTATTAATTCGTGGACACAATTTACCGGGTGGCGGATTTATCGGGGCCTTGGTACTTGCCATTGCACTTTTGTTTTATGCCATGATCTATGGTGTGGGAAAAACCAGAAAGATTTTCAGTATTAATCCTATGAAATTAATTGGACTGGGTCTGTTACTGGCGCTGCTGAGCGCATTGCCTGCACTTTTCGTGGGGGAGCCATTATTCACTGCGCAATGGCTCCAGTCAGATATTGAGCTGCTGACGAAAATAGGTACGCCACTTATTTTTGATATTGGTGTTTATCTGCTGGTGATAGGCGCAGTTTTGAAAATCACTTTTATCATGTCAGAGCAATGAAAATATTACTGTGCATAACCATCGGTGTGCTTTACAGCGCTGCGGTATATTTACTTTTTCGGAGGAGCTTTTTAAAGCTTATTGTGGGTATTATTCTGTTTGGCCATGCCACCAACTTATTTCTTTTGATAATGGGCAGACTTACTTCTGGCTTGCCGGCACTATTGGCAAATGGAGGAGATAGGGAAGCAATGGCAGACCCATTTCCGCAAGCGTTAATTCTTACTGCCATTGTGATAGGCTTTGGAATGCAGGCATTTGCAATTGTCCTGCTTAAAAAATCGTACGCTGATGTGAAGACGGATGATCTGGATGATATTAATACCACCGATTATCTAAGTACTTCTAATAAAAAATTTAAAGCCTGATATGCCTGATTATTACCTCATTATCATACCACTCTTATTGCCTATGCTGGCAGCAACGGTATGTATCCTTTGCTGGCAGTACCTGAAAGTGCAAAGGTGGATATACTTTCTGGCTACACTTACCAATGTGGTGATGGCAGTGCAGCTGTTATTACATAGCAATACAGGAGAGATCATTGCAATGCAGTCAGGCAACTGGCAGGCGCCCTTTGGGATTACGCTGGTGGCAGATGGCCTTTCCGCCATTATGGTCTTCATGGGCTGTTTGCTCTTTTTTATCATATCATTTTATGTAAAAGGCAATATAAACCAAGCAAGATTAAAGAGTGGTTTCTATCCTTTATTACTTTTTCTGCAATTTGGCGTGCTCGGCTCATTCTTTACAGGAGACCTTTTCAACTTGTATGTTTGGTTTGAAGTAATGCTGATGGCTTCTTTTGTTCTGGTGGCATTGGGGAAAGATAAAGCACAGCTGGAAGGAGCGATCAAATATGTGACCATCAATTTTGTTGCTTCAATGCTGTTTCTTGCCGGTATAGCTGTGGTATATGGTATTGCAGGCACTACCAATATGGCGGATCTTTCTACAAAAATTCACGACGTAGATCCTGTGCTGGCCACTGTGGCCTCCATTTTTTTCCTGGTAAGCTTTGGGATTAAATCGGCTTTGTTTCCGCTTTATTTCTGGTTGCCGGCGTCCTACCATACGCCACCCATCGCTATTTCTGCACTCATTGCAGGTCTACTCACCAAAGTAGGGGTTTACGCATTGCTGCGTGTATTCACTTTAATATTCACTCATAATGTCGGCTTTACCCACGAAATTCTGCTTTGGATATCTGCCTTCACCATGTTAAGTGGCGTACTGGGTGCGATAGCACAGAGTGATTTCAGAAAGATTCTTTCCTTTCACATCGTTAGCCAGATTGGCTATATGATCATGGGTTTGGCCTTGTATACCCCACTGGCCATAGCTGGTGCTGTTTTTTACATAGTGCACCATATCATTGTCAAAACAAATTTGTTTCTGATTGCTGGAATTGTGGCAAAAATTAAAGGCTCCTTCAGGCTTTCGGCGCTCGGAGGAGTGTATGCTGCATTTCCTTTTGTCGCCATTTTATTTGCAATTTCTGCCTTCTCGCTGGCGGGAATTCCGCCATTATCAGGGTTTTGGGGTAAGTTTACGCTGGCCAAAGCTGGTCTTGAAAGTGATAGGTTCTATATTGTAGGCATCGCTTTGTTTGCAGGCTTACTGACACTTTTTTCGATGGTAAAAATATGGACTCAGGTTTTTCTTAATAAAGTCCCTGAAGAGGCGCCGGAACCCAACTATGCAAATCAATGGTCATTTTTGAAGCATGAATATGCGATGACTATTCCGTCCTGCATTCTTGTGCTCATGACACTTGTGCTCAGCTTTTATCCGGAGCCACTGATGCAACTGGCCACCTTAACCGCTGCGCAATTGACTAATCCTGAGCATTACATTAACGCTGTTATGGGTAAATAATGAGAAGTTTTATCATACATATTGTCATCGCTTTATTGCTCACCTTTCTGGCGTTTTATTTGACGGCGCTTCCCGGAACGGGTTTAATGTACCTGGGCACTTTTATAGGATGCATTACCATTAGCTGGCCTCTGATGGCTTTTATCGGTAAAAGCTATTTTAAGAAAGTACCCGTTTTCATGGGCCTGATTGTCTATTTCATTAAAGAATTGTTCGATGCAAACCTCAAGATTGCCTATGATGTACTGACACCGACTTTGCATATGCAGCCTGCAGTTTTTGCTTTGGAACTGGATGCCAAAACTGATTTGGAAATAACGTTGCTTAGCAATTTGGTGACGCTAACGCCCGGCACCTTATGTTTGGATATTTCTGAAGATAAAAAGTTCATGTATATTCATGCTATCTATTTTTCGGAAACTTCCATTGACGCTTTGAAAGCACATATTAAGAATGGCTTTGAGAAGAAAATTTTACAACTTACACGATAATTATGCTTAGCTACATCCTCAATATTGCTCTGGGTACAATGGCTGTCTGTCTGGTGTTTATTCTTATTCGCTTTGTTAAGGGGCCTAGTCTTTCGGACCGTATTATTGCATTGGACCTGTTTGCCACTACACTTATTGGTATTATTGGCTTATATGCTATGCATACGGCAAAGCAGTCGTTTGTAGACGTTGCCATTATTTTATCATTAATCGCTTTTTTGGGGTCAATGTCGTTCGCATATTATTTAGTTAGAGGGAAATAGCCATGGACAGTTTGAGTCTGAAAGAATTATTTGCAGGCATATTCATAGTACTGGGCTGTATATTCATGTGTATAGCATCGCTGGGCATCATACGACTGCCGGACTTTTACATTCGCAATTCAGCCATCACAAAGGCAGCTATACTAGGTGTCGGCTTCATTTTTGCGGCTGTGGCAATATTCTTTAATGACATCTGGATCATCATCAAAGTCTTTGGTATTTCCGTCTTCATTTTACTGGCTTCTCCGGTCTCGGCACATGTGATTAGCCGGGCAGCATTTAAGAATAAAGTGCCTTTCTGGAAGCGGACAAATCTGAATGAATTTCCAGAGGGTAGAATCCAGGAGGAAAAGCCCGACACTAAGTTGAAACGATAATAAAAAAAGTGTTTTTATAAACCTCTTCACCGATTAGGGGTTTAAAAGCCTTTTTGGAGAAGAGCAAAACAAAAATACTTTGTTCCTAAAAACTTAATAGCAGAAAGACAATGAGTTGCCTTGAAAGTCCGCACAATGCTTCAACTAAACGGCCTACACAGTGTAGTTACCGCGACTGCAACCTGCATTTCAATTCACTGCTCTTATCCATCTATGTCCTGTACCATTGACTAGCAAAGTATCTTTATGGAGCGCTTGAAATACCATAAGATTTTGGTCGCTTGTGTACAGCATTAATCTGCCTTCTTCCGTCAACCAGGTGCCTTTAATAGTGACATTGTTTTCGCCACTGATAAGGTTAGCATTGTTATCTTCCAGAAGAATAAAGTAGGCTTTGCCGAAGGATTTATCAGTGCGTTGCTGCCCAGGGAGATGATTTTCCTGCTCAAAAATATCACCTGTTTGAAAACCTGATGGCGCATAGGGAGGACTGTCGCAGGCAAAACAGATTAAGGCAAGCGCTACTATAGCATATAACCGCATCATTGTTTTTTACTAAAAATACGGCTATTCGAGCGCAAGCAGTTGATTTGTCGATTATCAAATCATTACTGGAATAAGAATTTTTAAGTGGTTTAGACATCCATCTTCTTATTATAGTAGTTTAGTGTTTTACTACCATTTGATGACAATGAATATTAGAGGCATTTTTAGCAGTTTATTCCTTATAATCACGAGCATATTTATTCCAGATTTTGTGCATGGACAAACAATGAACATTGCCACTTACAACATTCGTTTTGACAATCCCGGAGATGCAGGAAATTTATGGGAGGATCGAAAGGCACCACTGATGCAGCTCTTACTTTTTCATGAAATTGAGCTTTTTGGTACCCAGGAAGGAATGCACCATCAGCTGGAAGACATGAAGCAAGGACTGGAGCATTTCGACTATGTTGGGGATGGTCGGGACGATGGTAAAAATGGTGGCGAGTTCAGTGCCATTTTTTACGATGAGCGAAAGTTTACTGTAAAAGAAAGCGCGACTTTCTGGCTATCCCAAAGTCCTGAAAAGCCTTCCGTGGGCTGGGACGCCGCTATGGAGCGCATTTGTACATGGGCACGTTTTGAGGAGAAAGCGTCAAAAGCTTCCTTTTATGTTTTTAATGTACACTATGACCATATCGGGCAGCAAGCCCGGGAAGAAAGTAGTGCGCTGCTGCTGAAGCGCATCGCACAAATTAATAAGGAGCGCTTGCCTGCCATTTGGATGGGAGATTTCAACATTACCCGTGAAAATGCAGCTTATACAAAAATACTGGACAGCGACCTTTGGGAAGACGCCTATCATGTCAGCCAATTAGCCCCATTTGGTCCTAAGGGCACCTTCAATGGTTTCCAGTTCGAGAAATTGCCAGACCAGCACATTGACCATATATTTATACAAGGTAATTTCAATGTTTTGCGCTATGGTATTCTCACTGATAATTATGGGTTAAAGTACCCATCAGATCATTTTCCGGTATTGGTGACTTTAGAGTGGCCTACTGCACAATAATTTATCATCTACAATATATTGTAATACTTGCCGCTTCCTTTCGTTATTCGAAATACTTCTTAAATTTGTGTGAAAACACTGAAAAATAAGCCAAACTAATATAAAGCATGGAACAGTCTGTTGCCAACGACCTTAGAAAAGAGCATCAATTTAAAATAAAGCAAGTATTTGAAGAAGTAGGAAAAGTTGTTGTGGGGCAAAATTATATGCTGAACAGGCTTTTGATCGGTTTATTTACCCAGGGGCACATTTTGTTAGAAGGTGTACCGGGATTAGCAAAGACGCTTACTGTCAATACGCTATCGAAAGTATTGCATTTGGATTTTCAACGTATTCAGTTTACGCCGGATCTTTTGCCATCTGACCTGGTAGGAACGATGATCTACAACCAGCAGGCTTCAAAGTTTGAAGTGAAGAAAGGGCCCATTTTTTCCAATATTATTCTTGCTGATGAGGTCAACCGTTCTCCCGCAAAGGTGCAGGCAGCATTACTGGAAGCCATGCAGGAAAAGCAGGTGACCATTGGGGAAACGACCTTTATGCTGGACAGACCTTTTCTGGTGCTGGCCACACAAAACCCCGTAGACCAGGAAGGAACCTATCCTTTGCCTGAAGCGCAGATGGACAGGTTTATGATGAAAGTGTATGTAGATTATCCATCTAAAGAAGACGAACTCGAAGTAATGCGCCGAATGGCTAATATGAGCTTCGACAGCCATGTCAGCCCAGTACTCACGAAAGAAGATATATTTGCCATCAGACAGGAAATCAACAAGATTGCCATTTCTGAATCACTGGAAAAATACATAATAGAGCTGGTTTTTGCCACTAGGCAGCCTGCGGACTACGGGCTTAAAGAGGAGGCCGGCTACATTCAGTTTGGTGTATCGCCCCGGGCAAGTATCAACCTGAACCTTGCCGCCAAAGCTACTGCATATTTCGATGGCAGGGATTATGTTCTTCCTGAAGACATTAAAGAAGTTGCGGAAGATGTATTCAATCACCGTTTATTGCTCAATTATGAAGCGGAAGCAGATGACGTTACTTCCAAGCAAATTGTCCGAAATATCCTTAACAAAGTGCCTATCAGCAAGTAGTGGCTCTAATATTATCTTAATATTATTTTCATGCCTTTATTATTAACATAAAGGTATTTTTATCTACGCTTTGTAGTAATAACCCAAGCATACCTTTGTCGCATAATTCCTATACACTATGCGACGTATTAAATTCTTTCACTGCTTAACAGCAATATTTTTGCTCTGTTCTTGGCAGAGTTATGCTCAAAAAGGAGCTATCTCCGGTAATATTAAAGATGGTATATCTAATGAAGAAATTATCGGTGCCAATGTTTTTATCATTGAGAGCAGCCAGGGAGCTTCCTCCGACATTAATGGAGCTTTTTCAATTCCAAACATAGAGCCGGGTAGTTATACGATTAAGGTTTCCAGCGTAGGTTACCAGAGTATAGAGCGGACAGATGTTGTCGTACGCGCCGGAGAGCAGGTTGTGCTCAATCTTAAGCTGGCAGAGGAAGTCAACGAACTTTCGGATATTATTATCAAAGGGGTCCGACAGCAAAATACTGATCTTGCTTTGCTACAGTCCATGCGTAAAAGTCATACTGTAGTGAGCGGTATCTCTGCTGAGCAAATCAGTATGACGCAGGATTCCGATGCTGCTGAAGTGGTTAGCCGCATACCGGGAGTGACGCTTATGGATGGTAAATTTATCGTCATCA
Organism: Cyclobacteriaceae bacterium; assembly: GCA_041751515.1. Lineage (GTDB taxonomy): Bacteria > Bacteroidota > Bacteroidia > Cytophagales > Cyclobacteriaceae > JBGSXH01. Next base: position 8,993 of record JBGSXH010000679.1, read on the forward strand.
GGGGAATTCCGCAGCGATATCACGTCAACATGCTCAATGGTATGTATGCGCCCAGCATGGAGTCGG
>JBGSXH010000680.1:0-1889 GCA_041751515.1 Cyclobacteriaceae bacterium
AAAGCAGTGCCATGCAGTCTTCGAAAACGTCAGAAAAGTATTGGAAGCAGCAGGTGCAAGGTGGGAGAACCTTATAGATGTCACTGTGTTTTTAACCAATATGCAGAGAGATTTCAAAACTTATAATCGCATATATGCTGAGTACTTTAAGGAAAATCAACCCTGCAGAACTACTGTTGAAATAAGCAAACTCCCTACGCCCATTGCTATTGAGCTGAAGTGTATTGCTTATATCGACTAATATACTGACTATCAACATATTCGCGCTTTCTTAGTTGTGTATAAATTTAAACCACATTTAAATTTATGTATAATGAAAGCTATTTTTTTAAACTGTACACTTAAAAAATCTCCGGAACAGTCTAATACAGATGCGTTGATTGCGCAATCCAAAGAATTGTTTGCAGCAGCAGGTGTAGACACGGAGATAATAAGAGTCGCTGATAAAGCTGTAAAATTTGGCATCAGTGCCGACGAGGGCGAGGGCGATGAATGGCCGCAAATACTGAAAAAAATAAAGGAGGCGGAAATTCTCATTATTGGCACTCCTATTTGGTTGGGAAAAATGTCATCTATCTGCACTATGGTGATGGAGCGCATTGATGGAAGCACATCCGATACGGATCCCGATACAGGTCAAACCCCTTTTTATAATAAAGTAGCAGGGGTACTTATAACCGGCAATGAAGACGGCGCCAAGCATGTTGCATCTCAGGTGTTTTATGGCCTTACCCACTCCGGATTTACTGTTCCTCCAAATACAGAAGCTTACTGGGTAGGTGATGCTGGCCCTGGACCGAGCTATATAGAAGCCGGAGGAAAACAGCACTTATTTACCAATAAAAATCTTCGTTACGCAGTGCATAATCTCATTGGCATGGCAAAAATATTAAAAAGTAGCCCAATTAAAACCAATCTGAAAGCATTAGAAGAGGAAGCAAAGGCGGTAAGTAAAAATTAAATGCGCTCAGTATAAAACAAAAAAACCGGCCAGGCCGGTTTTTTTATATCGAGTACATGTATTAAAGACTAGTCAATTACCCTATAGAAACACGTTTGAAAGAGGCTACTGTTAAACCTTTATTAACACTATCTAAATATTGCTTAATAGACAATGAAGGGTCTTTTACAAAAGACTGATTGAGTAGCGTATTCTCTTTGTAGAACTTGTTCAGCTTACCCTGAGCAATTTTTTCTAACATGGCTTCTGGCTTACCTTCAGCCCTGGCCTGCTCTTTCCCGATTTCAATTTCTCTGTTTACAACAGATTCATCTACATCATCCTTATCAACCCCTACAGGGTTCATTGCAGCAATTTGCATCCCTACATCGCGTCCGGCATCAGAGACATCCGTTCCATTAGCACCTTCTAAGGCCACGAGAACACCTAGTTTACTACCAGCGTGAATGTAAGGCACAACAGCCTCGGCTTTCAAAATATTGTAAGCAGTGATCTCCACTTTCTCACCAATTTTGCCCACCAGTTCGATGATCTTTTCATCAATAGTAAGACTACCAATCTTCAAAGACTTAAGTGTTTCTACGTCCACCGGCTTGCCTTCGAAAGCAGTAGCTACGATTGCATTGCCCAGTTCCTGAAATTCCTCGTTTTTAGCCACGAAATCCGTTTCACAACCTAATGCGACAATAATACCTTCTTTGTTGTCGCTGCTGGTTTTGACAAAAACAGCGCCTTCGGTAGTTTCTCGATCGGATCTGGAAGCAGATACTTTCTGACCTTTTTTTCTTAATAGATCGATGGCAGCATCAAAGTCACCATTGGCTTCGGTGAGGGCTTTTTTGCAGTCCATCATTCCGGCGCCGGTCATTTGCCTTAGTTTATTAACTTCTTGTGCAGAGATAGCCATTTTTAATAGGTTTTTGTTTAA
>JBGSXH010000681.1:0-1541 GCA_041751515.1 Cyclobacteriaceae bacterium
AGTCAGTGGAAAGGGCTTATTTAAAACCACTTCCAACACAAGCCTATCAGCTTAAAGACTATTGCAGGGCAAAAGTACAGAAAATAGGCTATGTGTATTTTTCTCCTGATAAAAGTTATTACAGTGTACCTTATCGATATATAGGAAAGTCTACCATGATCCATTATACTTCTTCCACTGTTGAAGTCTATTTCTATCATGAGCGGATAGCTTTGCATTTTCGCAACAAATCGTTGGGGATTTATAACACCAATAAAAAACACCTCAGCAGCACCCATAATGATTACACTAGCTGGAGCCCTCAATATTTTAAAGATCAGGCAGCCAGGCATGGAGAAAATGTATTGGCATGTATCAAAGAGCTTTTTATTGATTGTGATTATCCTGAAACAGCTTACAAAAGGGCCATGGGCATTATTCAACTACATAAGGAATATAGTTCACAAAGGCTTGACAACGCCTGTAAACGTGCTGTCTATGGAGATGCCGTCTCTTATAAGCGCATCAGAAACATATTGCAAAGGAACCTGGATAAAGACCCATTTGAGGATTATCTGATAGACAACACCAAATCACATATACCTGAACATGAGAACCTTCGAGGGCCAGAAGCTTTTGAATAACTTTTAATCAATAATTTAAATTTAATAGATATGAACAACAATCAAACAGTAGAAAAACTAAAACAGATGCGACTGACAGCCATGGCAGATCTGCACATGCAACATGTTAAAAACAACAAGTTCAATGAGTTAACCTCTGATGAATACTTAGCCTTATTGGCAGACCATGAATGGGAAGACCGACAGAACAAGAAGATTAGCCGTTTACTTAATCAGGCAAGCTTCCGGCAGAAGGCTTCTATTGCCGAAGTCAACTATGCACAACCTAGAAACCTTGATAAAAACATGTTTAACAGGCTGGCTACCCTGGATTTTATTACAAAAAAAGAAAATATCATACTGACTGGAGCCTCTGGTGTAGGGAAAAGCTATTTAGGGCAAGCATTGGGTAATCAGGCTTGTTTAATGGGTTATAAGGTGTATTATACTAATACAGCACGCCTATTTTCAATGCTAAAATTATCCAAAGTTGACGGCACTTACCTAAAAGAGTTGCAAAAACTCTTGAAAGTAAACTTGTTAATTATGGATGATTTTGGCTTACAGGCTTTTGACGTATATGCCAGAGAAGCTTTGATGGATATAATTGACGACAGATTTAATAATATGTCTACAATTATTTCTTCCCAAATACCGGTATCTGCCTGGTATGATATTATTGGTGAAGGAACTATTGCCGATGCCATATTAGATAGATTGGTAAACTCCTCTCACAGAATTGACCTAAAAGGAGAGTCATTACGAAAAGGAATTTTAAAGAATGAATAAATAATTTTTAGTACTTTGCAGCATCTTTCAGAGTGGCATCATTTGACCGAAATCACTGGCATGGTCTGACCGAAATAGCCATTATATATTTAGAAGATATGGTATATAATCACACAATCAAAAATGATGAAGATAAGGAAATAGAAATGT
>JBGSXH010000682.1:0-2665 GCA_041751515.1 Cyclobacteriaceae bacterium
GACCTTGTATGGGTATTTGTATTTACCTTCTTCTATCTGATTTAATCGAAAAAGTTAAAATATTATTAGATATGGCTATTGAACAAACTAGCAACATAGTAGTACAGCCCGCAGATAAGGAAAAGATTGCGAAAATTTGGAAAACAGCTGGCCTGTTAGCAATTGTGACTGCGATCGAATTTGTATTTGCCTTCACCATGAGCCGCGGTCCTTTATTGATCTCTATTTTTATTGGACTTACACTTGTGAAAGCATTTTATATTGTAGCGGAATTCATGCACTTAAAGCATGAAGTAAAGGTGTTAATATGGTCTATACTAATTCCATTGATCTTCCTGGTATGGCTCGTCCTTGCTTTACTTATAGAAGGTGATTCTATGCTTCAATTACCTTCATAAAGGATAATTTTTACAGAGAAGTCAGGCTGTTTTTTAGAATGGCCTGACTTCTTTTGTGTTTACAGTTTCATTAAACGTGATGAAAAACATCTTTAGAATTGGCACATTGCTGGTGATTTTACTTTTACCGGTGCTTATTTATCTTTTTCTTAAAGCTTTCGGTGAAAACCAATATGCCATACCTGTCCTATATGAAGATGGTGTTGACTCCTCCTTGTTTCAGTGTGATTTTGAAGTAGGAAAACAGCATTACGTGCCTGATTTCTCTTTTATAAACCAGGATGGTGGTGATATAAGTGGCAGTGTCCTCGATGATAAAATCACTGTAGTAGATTTCTTCTTTACCACATGCCCCAGTATTTGTCCGATTATGTCTGACGAACTTGCCAGGGTTCAAAATTCCTTCTCAGCATCAGAGGATATTCAGATTTTATCGATCACTGTCGATCCTGAAAATGATACGCCGGAGATATTGAGTGCTTATGCCAACGAGTATAAAGCCAATACAGCGCAATGGCAGTTTTTAACTGGTGAAAAAGAAGATATTTATCGCACTGCCAGGTGCGGATTTCTGTTACCTGTTGAAGATGGTGATGGCAGTGCCGAGGATTTTATTCATAGCGATCGATTTGTGCTGGTAGATAAAAACAAACGCATCCGGGGCTACTATGAAGGCACTAGCAGGGAAGAAGTGGATCGACTGATAATGGAGATTCAGATATTAGCACAGGAATATAAGTAACCATCGTCCAATAGAATCTATCATAATTTTAATGCTTCGATGATGTATGGCCTCAAAAAAAATGAACACACCAGTACAAAAGCAACCAACACAAAAGAACTACATCGTAGTTATCTGGACATTGTCTATCGTCATACCGCTGCTGGTGGCGATTTTGTTGTTTATGCCTACCAAACTTAATCTTAACGAAGACTGGGTAGGTTTTCTGCCGCATCTCAACGGTGCTTTAAACTCTGCCACATCATTAGCATTAATTTTGGGGCTAGTATTTATCAAGGCCAAGAACGTAAAGCTGCATCAGCTTTGTATGGTTATTTCTTTTATTCTAGGAGCGATATTTTTAATATCCTATGTGATATACCACGCCTCTGCAGATTCAACAGTGTTTGGTGACTTAAATCATGATGGTGTTTTAGATGAAGCTGAAAAAGCTATCCTTGGTAATGCCAGAGTGCTTTATCTGATCATTTTGCTTACGCACATTGTCATGGCCATTATTGTAGTACCCTTTGTTTTGCTGGCAATGTACTATGCATGGATGCGGAGCTTCGTTAAGCATAAAAAAATTGTTAAGTACGCATACCCGATATGGTTGTATGTTTCAATAACCGGAGTTATAGTGTATTTGATGATTTCACCGTACTATAATTATTAAGAACTTTAGTAGGGGATGCTTCGTTATTTCTTTCGAGGCCTAATAAGATAAACCTATTGTTTATGATCACTTACATTAAAACAGGTAAAATGTTCAAAGCTTTTATTGCATTTGGTGTTTTATTTTTAATCAACTTTTCGGCGAAGGCACAATGTGCAATGTGCAGAGCTACAGTGGAAAATAATGTAAGTGACGGCGATGTTGGCCTGGCTTCTAATCTGAATTTTGGCATTCTTTATCTATTTCTTGCACCTTATATTCTTGTTGCTGTAATAGCATTCTTCTGGTATAGAAACAGTAAACTAAATTATGGCCGAAAATTCAAAACTGCTTAGTATTGTCAAAGGTAAGTGTCCGCGTTGCAGAACTGGCGATATGTATATCTACCCCTTTTATAGGGTAGATAAATTTACTGCAATGCATAAAAATTGCCCTCACTGTAACTTAAGATACGATATAGAACCTGGTTTCTTCATTGGTGCAATGTACATTTCCTATGTATTCAGTGTGGCAATTTTGCTGACGACCTTCTTTTTTGTATATAATTTTTTGGGTGATCCAGAGCTGTGGGTTTACCTGATCGCGGTGGCAACTGTCATTATGATTTTTCTTCCTTTTATGTTCAGGGCTTCCAGGGTCATTTATTTATACCTTTTTGGGGGAATATCTTACAAAGGGCATCTTAGTAAATAAGCAAAAGTTTTAATAAATTCCCTCAATATTGTAGCGATGTTAGCTGGCTAAGGTGTTGAGAAAGAGATATTCCCCTAAATTTTCAGTTTTGCTTATTGGTTTGGCCGTGCTGGTTTTAGCAGTGCTGTTACGGTGGTATGCACACGAAAATTTACAGCAGAATGATTACTATTTTGA
>JBGSXH010000683.1:0-8552 GCA_041751515.1 Cyclobacteriaceae bacterium
TATGGTGTTGGTTTTTTCGAAACCATGATCTTTGACAAAGATACCTTAAAGTATGCCTATTTTCATGAGCAGCGCATTAATAGGGCACTAAAAACGCTTAACTTATCGACAGTGCAAGCTTTAAATGCAGTATGGTTAAGCGACAGTATTAAAAAACTCATCACAGCAGCTACAAACTATGCCCGCTGCAAACTTTACGTTTGGCGCCAACACGGCGGGCTGTATACTCCTACAGACAACAGCGCAGAAATTTTACTTACTGTACAACCAATGACTGCACCTGCTTTGGCAGCTCCTATAACAAATATTAGTATTGCCCAAAGTGTAAGACTATTTCCAACAGCAACGTCTGGCTTTAAAACGCTCAGTGCACTAAATTATGTAATGGCGGGCCAGGAAAAGGAAAACAGACAGCTAGAGGAAGTTTTATTACTTGACCACGATGGCAATTTGGCAGAAGCCAGTAGCGCCAATATTTTTTGGAAGAAAGATGAAGTTTATTTTACTCCTTCACCAGTAACCGGCTGCATTGAAGGGGTAAGAAGGGCTGCAATTCTCTCCTATATGTCACAGCATCAACTCCCTTTTCGCGAAGTAATAGCAAAGCCTGAATGCTTAAAGGAGGCGGATTGTGTATTTATCTGCAATGTGAGTCAACTGCGATATATTAAAAAATTTGAAAATAAAAGCTACAATATTCCTCTCAACAGCAATTTTCCTTAAACATTTTTTTATCATAGTTACCTTTTTCTTGCAGCGTATATATATAGGTAATTAGGTAAAATAAATTGATAGGTATGAACGACTGGGCAGATAAAAAATTCTCTAACACTTTCATTAATGCGGTTGCACCCCTAATCTATAGATATCAATTAAATACTGCAGTTAGTGAACAGAGCATCATTCTGCATAAAAACAGGTTTAGCATAGTCATTAATTTCGGCACTAAAATGCTTAATAATTCCTGTATCATTATTGATAAGGAAACCCTGAAAGATTACGACTTAAATGCAGTATTGCTGTTCTTTCAATTCAATCAACAGTTTTCAGCTTACCAGCAGCCAGGACTGTACAGCCTTGCCGGTATTGTGAAAGGCCTGAATCAATTATCATCTCTTGCGCCGTATATTTTCGAAGGCAATTTTGATTGGGCTTCGCCTTCGCACTTTCAACCTGAAGAGAAAAACAATCTCTTTTTAGCTACTATACCGCAACAGGCGCTTTTATACCCGGGTGTGGCTGGTAATGCTGCAGTTCGAAGTCGTCATATGTAAAGTCAAAAATTGATTTAATGGCATTATTGATCACCATCTTTGGTAAAGCTTTTGGTTCCCTGCTTAATTGCAGCTTCACCTGCTCCAGGTGGTTGGTGTATATGTGGACATCCCCGAAAGTATGAATGAACTCTCCTGCTTGTAAACCCGTCACCTGTGCCATCATTAAGGTTATTAAAGCATACGATGCAATATTGAAAGGCACACCAAGAAATACATCTGCGCTTCTTTGATAAAGCTGACAGGATAATTTTCCATCTGCTACATAAAACTGAAAAAAAGCATGGCAGGCCGGCAGCGCCATTTGCTCAATTTGCCCTACATTCCAGGCACTAACGATCAATCTTCTTGAATCGGGATTTTCTTTAATCTGTTTAACTACCTGGGTAATCTGGTCTATATGCTGTCCATCAGGCGTTGGCCAGCTGCGCCATTGGTAACCATACACAGGCCCAAGTTCTCCGTTTTCATCCGCCCATTCATCCCATATTTTAACATTATTTTCTTTTAAATAAGCAATATTGGTGCTTCCCTTCAAAAACCATAAAAGCTCATGTATAATTGATTTCAGATGCACCTTCTTAGTAGTGAGCAAAGGAAAACCTTCCTGTAAATCCATCCGCATCTGATAGCCAAAAGTACTGATAGTGCCAGTACCTGTCCTGTCTCCTTTTTCAGTGCCCTTATCTAAAATATGTCTTAAAAGGTCTTGGTATGCTATCATAGCAATGTGTAATTTATAGTGTTTGCGAATCTGGTTCAGCTCATTCAGATGAATTTGCGCTTGTAAAGATAACGTTTTTTAAAATAAATCATTTTTGAATTCATTTTCATTATTGCAGTGAGAACAAAAATATAGAAAGCTAAGTGAGTTAGTCGATTGATAAATACATAGCTTTTTCGAAGACTTTAACATCGAACATATTAACCCTCTAAGAGTAGCTTCCTACAGCTGGAAGCAGTAAAAATACTTCTTTCAGCTTAGTATATGTGAACTATGTTACGGTTATAAAGCGCTCAGTCTAATCCCATTATATTTTTTTTCGAGCATCGACTTTTCGAATTTTATTGCACTATTCAATTTCCCCAACAGCATTAATCACAATGGTAAATATACTTCATCTAAAGCTAAACTTTTTGCCATCTCTTCCAAATCCCTTGTTTCGTAGCGAGGATCTTGTATAAGAGTAGTTTATTGTCATTCACCCCAACGATGATAGTAGAAATTCCTAAAAAAGTAGCAGCACAAACAACTTTTTTCCACTCCAAAATATTACTATATAGTTATATATATAATTATTTTACAAAATTTAAAAATTAAGTTATATAATATTTGCGATTTAAAATGGGGGGGGGGCTATAATACTTTATATTTATCTAATGGCTATGATAAATTTTTTTATGTTCAATTTAAAACTCAAAGTCATGAAGAAGAAAGTTTTAGGATTAAGTTTAGTTTTAGGTCTAGGTTTCGCAATTGGAGGAACGTCTTTACTAGTTGCTGACCAAGCTACGACTAATAATGGGCATGCAGAGAGTCAATTTACAGGAAGTTTCTGCCAAGGTCCGGCTGTAGACTGCTTACCAGCTACTACGCCAGAGTAGTTTTTTAGTAACTTTTACATACACGAGCTGTGATTGAAACGCACACTCGTGTATGCTTTTTTATATCTCTGAATCTATGGATAAGATTTATACAATTATAATATATATTTATTTCCTTTGCCTTTTATTCTTAGTTAACGCTTGCACTCAGAATAATAATATTGAAACTTCGACTATCTCAACCGAGTATAGCCAGAAACTTTTTAAGAAAGAAAAAATTTGCTTTCCGCTTGACGATAGAGCTGATACTAAAGCTGTTACTATTCTTCCTTATTATGGAAAAAATAATAAAAACTACCTCACATTTTTAAGCAAGAGCGAAAATGCTATTTTGTTTTATTATCTACATAAAAATGAGCTTGCCTTTAAAGTCAAATATAAATTAGAGGGGCCGAATGGTGTGGGGAGCATATATGGTTATACAATAGTCGATTTTGATTCTATTTTTGTTTTAGGAACCCGAGGTTATAAAGGCTATCTAACAGATACTTCGGCGGTAGTAAAGGAAACATTCGTATTAGAAAAATCAGATGCTGAAACTCATTCTGTGGACCTGTCGGCTGCAACCAGAGAACCAATTACAGTAAAAGACGACAAATTGATTTTCAAAGGCATACCAGGCGGCGAGGCTTTTGCTAGCGACCGCTACAAGTACAGCATATTCTATTATTGGGATTTATTAAACAACGAGTTTAAAAGCTTGGACTTTCCACTGCCTGAAAACCTTTACAAGGACAAACACTGGGTATGGACATTTCAGGAAGGCAACTATACGGTGAACGACAAAGGGCAATTTGTGGTCTCCCATGAGGTAGCCCCTTATTTACGCGTAACAGATTTTAATGAAACCCAAACTTACGAGAGCAAAAGCGATTATATAGATGACATCCCACCTTTGTCTAAACCTGATATAGAGTCAGGCCTCAGACAGTGGAAAACCGAAAACTACTACCGAGATGTGGCTTACGATAAGTACAGGAACGTGTACTACCGCTTTGCATTACATCGACAGGAGTTGATTGATGAAAAAACGGGTGATGAAAACCCCTGGGATAGCCGAAGCTGGTCAATTATTATTATGGACTCGGCATTTAATAAAATAGGAGAAAAGTATATGCCACCAAAACAATACTTCTTCCGGGATTGGTTCATTACAGAAGAAGGCCTGTTCATATCTAATAACAATGACAACAATCCCAATCTTGATGAGGATTGCCTTTCTTTTACTCTGTTTGAATTAAAGGATGTATAGGTTGATGAAAAGCGTAGCGACAATTGTATTTTTCATCGTTATTTTCTGCAATTGCAACCGGCAGACTGAAGAAGATAAAAAATTCACCCTGCTGACTGAAGCTTTGAACAAACCGCTGAGGCACGACTATAAATCTTTCTTGATTATTCCAGCTGAAGGCTGTTCTGCCTGTATTGAATGGAGCAAAGATTTTGCATTATCTCATTTAAATAACAAAGAAGTTGCTTTTATTTTCTCCAGCCCGACGGAAAAGCGAATAAAGTTACTAATAGGTGAAGAAAATATTCGTCAAGAGAATATTTATCTCGATTTGAATGCAAAAGCTTCTGCATATGGCTTAATCAAAAATTACAGCCCTGTTATAATTTATGCAGAGAAAATTAGCAAAAAGACGATTCAGCTAAAGCCGGAAAATATTCAAGAGGAACTATTTAAACTAGAGCAATATCTCCAAGATAATTAAAAACGCAACCTGAGCTACCCTTTCAGTAAACTGAGATAAAACCCTGGCTTTTTCAACTTTTCGCGCATATCCAGATCAAGGAACATGCAGGAAAGCGTTTCAGCAAGCTGAGGATTATTGCTTGCTTTGCGGGCCACGAAGTTGAATAGCCAGGGATAAGTCAGCATTCTTTGCATGGCATAGCTAATTTTCAGTTCCTTGCCGAGACGGTTGTAAACGCGTTTATCATATCCAGTCATTTGTGCTGCGCTAAAGTCATTTGTTTGCAGACATTCGATGGCCTGTGCAGCTGCCCATCTGCCGCTGATCATGGCATTGCTGATCCCTTCTCCTGAGAAAGGATCTATTAATGAGGCGGCATCGCCTGTCAGCATATAATGGTCTCCTGAAATTGAGCGCCTTTTAGACCCCAGCGGCAGGCCGAAACCTTTAATATCACCCATTAAGGTGGCATCGGCAAATCTGTCCTTTAACCGGGGATGCGTTTCCAACATCTGTAATAAAGCTTTTTTCAGGTTAATTTTATTTTTTTTGACAGCCCTGCTCAACATCCCTACGCCAATATTTGCTTCACCATTGGCAAGAGGAAAAATCCACAGATAGCCTGGCAAAAACTCTTGAAAGAAATGTAGTTCGAGAAAATTATGCTCGTCCAGCCCTTTTACATTCTTGTAGTAGGCGCGTAACCCTGCACAATAATGTGCTGGCTCTTGAGGGAGACCGGCCACTTTTCTGCTAAATGGCGATTGGGCTCCGCTTGCATCAATCAGCAAAGTTGCATTACTAATAAAATTACCGTGATCGTCCAGCAAATCGAAACCAGCATTTGTCTTTTTAAAACTTCCCACCGCCGTATTTTCCAACAGCTGAATGCAGGAATGCTTTTTCACCTCATTGATCAAAAAATTATCGAAATGAATTCTTTTACTAATAAAGCCCGGAGCGGTATCTGTTGCAGGGTTGTAGTTGGGACGGATAGGCACGCGCAGCGAATGAAAATCCGGAGAAACAAAGTTGATTCCCCAGCAGGGTAATATCCTTTCCTGCTCAAGCGCTAGTTTAGCTGACAAGTCAGCCCCTATTCTATTGAGTTCACTAACCACCTTCCCGCTCAGGGCATCACCACAAACTTTATCCCTGGGAAAAACTGCTTTATCAATCAGCATGCTGGGAATACCAGCTTTGGCCAGGTGCAATGCTGCGGTGGCACCGCCCGGCCCAGCACCTAAAATGCATATTTTATTCTCCTGCATAAATCCTCTTAAACTTTCTCTTCAATTAAATAAATTATACTTACAAGCAGCTTTTACTATACTCTGAATGTAAACTAAGTGCCGATGTATTTTCCTAAATTAGGTCAATAGCGAACAAGCTAGCGATTTATCTGTTAATATTTTTCACCAACCTTAAACTAAAACTATATGAAATTATCTGCAAAAACATTATTTGGACTAGCTGCTGCCTGCCTTTTCATAGTGGCCTGTGAACCGAAGCCTGATGAAGAACTCTCAGGAGAAGCGCGAGATTTATATGAGGACTATCAATCTTTTGCTGTAGATTATAATGAATACAGATCAGATTTTAACCTGAAACACGAGCAATGTCAGGCGAAGTTTGAAGCTTTTGATGAGGAAGTAGGCCAGACTCAGGTTCCGCAGGAGGAGCGTGCAGCTATGGAAGAACAAATTTCGGCCTGTCGCACAAATGTGCAGAACTTTAGAAATTTAGCCGGAAATATGGATGCATTACAGGAGGAATTTGTTGAAAACAAAGAAATGCTGGCTACTATGACTGCGCAATTAGAGCAGGGAGGAGTAAACAAGGAAGAAGCTAGAGCTAATCTCAATCACTTGAAAGAGTATTTGGATAAGTCACAAGAAAATATGGACGAATGGAAATCACAAGCGGACGATATTGAAAGCAAATGTGAAGACTGTGGAAATGCCGAGGCTTAGTCGACCGAAATGGCTATGAACTAAAAAAGACACTTAAATTAAGTGTCTTTTTTAGTTTTAAATGTTCCAGATCCGATTTTTACTTAAAACCTGGATTATTAGTAGTGTCAGGTCTGTGCCTGTCACCTTGAATGCTATTTTGCTCTGATCTTATCTCAGGGTCGTTCAAGCTTCTTTCAAGTTTGCTACCAGACCTTTCAGATCCCATATCATCACCTAACCTTTCTCGCTCCCAATAAGGCTTCATACCAAAATGGTCATGCACATTTTGAATGTATTCCCTTTGCGGACCACTTGGCCAGTTGTCTTTATCAAAACCAGGTGCATTTTCGAGCTTCTCTTTATCAAAGTCCAGGATAATTTTTTCCTCGGCCATGTCAATGGTGAATGCCTCAAATGGAATGGCGAACAATTTATCACCCATACCTAAAAAGCCTCCGAACGATAGCACAACATAGGCAATGTTACCCGAGTCTGCATCAATCATAAAGTCTTTGACATCACCAAGATTTTCCCCGGCTAAGTTGGTTACACCTGACCCTGTAAAGGAAGAAGAACTAATCAATCGATTTTTCATAATAAAAAATGGTTTAAAGTTTAGTAAAAAGTACGACATCCGCTGGGTGTATAACTAGCGACACAATCGTATGTTATTGATTTTCAGGTATTTTATTAAAAAAACTTTATGCTATTATTTTTAGTATTTACTAATATTTATTTAGTATTTTTGACAAAATATTTCCTATGAACGATCGCTTGCTAGATAAACTGAAGACCTTGGCTGATGCAGCAAAATATGATGTATCCTGCTCATCCAGTGGCAGTAAAAGGAACAATAAAACCAAAGGATTAGGCAATGCAACAGGGATGGGCATTTGTCATAGTTATACCGAAGATGGTCGCTGTGTATCCTTGTTGAAAATTTTACTGACCAATTATTGCATTTATGATTGCGCTTACTGTATTTCCAGACGGTCAAATGATGTTAAACGGGCGGCTTTTACTGTGGATGAGGTCGTCACTTTGACGATGAATTTCTATCGTCGCAATTATATTGAGGGGCTTTTTCTGAGCTCAGGTATTTTTAAAAATGCAGATTATACCATGGAGCGTCTGGTGCGCATTGCTAAAGATTTGCGATTAAAGCACAATTTCAATGGTTATATCCATTTAAAAGCCATTCCCGAGGCCAGCGATCTGTTGTTGGAAGAGGCGGGTTTATATGCTGACAGGCTCAGCATCAACATGGAAATTCCTTCCGAAGAAGGATTAAAAAAAGTGGCACCAGAAAAAAACTATGCTGGCATATTAAAACCCATGAATTATGTTGCTGAGCGCATTCACGAATACAAGTCAGAAAAGAAAAGCACTAAATCGACGCCTTTATTTTCACCAGGCGGGCAAAGCACGCAGTTGGTAGTGGGCGCTACACCGGAAAATGATCAGCATATTCTCAACCTGGCATCGAATTTATATGCACAGCAAAGCCTGAAAAGAGTCTATTACTCTGCTTATGTGCCTGTAAGTTCAGACAGTCGTGTACCTGTCTTGCAGCATCCGCCAACAGTGCGGGAGCATCGCATTTACCAGGCAGATTGGCTTATGCGCTTTTATGGTTTTCAGGCCAATGAAATTGCCAATGAAAGCCATCCGGACCTGGACCTGGAATTAGATCCCAAGTTATCATATGCTTTAAGGCATCCGGAAGTTTTTCCTCTTGAGATTAATACAGCCGCTAAAGAAATGTTGCTTCGGATTCCAGGCATAGGACCTAAATCCGTGCAAATGATCCTTGCTGCCAGAAAACGTGCTTTTATCAACTTTCATCATTTAAAAAGCTTTGGTATTGCATTGAACAGAGCCCAATATTTTATTACCTGCAAAGGCAAAAGCATCCATAGCACGGCTTATTATCCGGAGAAAATCCGTCAACGGATTCTGATGCAGCAAAAAAGTAAATTTCAACAAAAATTAAGTCCGCAACTTCAACTGTTTTAGATGAT
>JBGSXH010000684.1:0-2678 GCA_041751515.1 Cyclobacteriaceae bacterium
CTGGTTACCAAATTTAATATTCTGGAAAAATCCTTGAAGAAAGATTTTAATATTCGAAAGCCTAAAATCGCGCTCATGGGACTAAATCCTCATGCTGGTGAAGGCGGCTTACTCGGGCAGGAAGAAAAAAATATAATTCAACCATTTATTCTGCAAATGAAGGAAAAAGGCAAATTGGCTTTCGGCCCCTTCCCTGCAGATGGCTTTTTCGGTAGCGGTCTATTCAAGCAATATGATGGTATTTTGGCCATGTATCACGACCAGGGCCTTATTCCCTTCAAAACCCTGGCATTTGAAAGCGGCGTTAACTTTACCGCTGGCCTTTCTGGCATTCGCACAAGTCCCGACCATGGCACAGCCTATGATATTGCTGGAAAAGGCATTGCTGATGCTACATCTATGCGAGAAGCGATGTATCTCGCCTGTGATATCTTCAGACACAGAAGCGAGCAAATGTCTGCTGCCCCGGTAAAGGAAAGTCATTAAATTATATCTTTCCTAATTTTTAAATTCAAAAAACTGTTCGTAAATTTGCGGTCTTGAATCGGGAGCAATGGAGAAGAGAGGTTTAAAGCAATACGATATTAACATTTTCAAGCTGAACGATGGTGAACATCAATATTCGTTTCAGACTGATGCGGCATTTTTCGCCAACTTCGAAAATTCCTTAGTAGAAAAAGGAGATGTTAATGCCAAAATAACGCTGGACAAATCGCCCTCGTTGATTTCAATGAAGATTTATCTACGGGGTAGCGTTGAGCTTATTTGCGATCGTTCTTTAGATACTTTTGACTACCCTGTTCATACTGAAGCTTCAATGCGCTTCAAATTTGGGGAAGAAGAGCAGGAGTTGAGCGAAGATATGGTCGTCATTACCAATAATACTCAGGTTATTAATGTAGCACAATACATTTATGAGTACATAGGCCTTGCGATACCGATGAAGAAACTTCATCCTCGTTATGTAGATGAAGAAGATGAGAATACTGAGGAATTAAGGCTTATTTATACCTCAGAGACTAAGAAAGCAACAGCTTCCGAACAAGAAGAGCAGGAAGTAGATCCTCGCTGGAATATGTTAAAGAAGTTAAAAAATAATAATTAAGTAGACTATTAATTTAAAATAAGAATACAATGGCGCATCCTAAACGTAAAATTTCCAAATCCAGAAGAGATAAGAGAAGAACGCATTACAAAGCTACTGCACGTACTTTGGCAGTGTGTCCTGCTACAGGCGAATTTCACCTGCCTCACCGTGCGCATTGGCATGAAGGTAAACTTTATTACAAAGGCCAGGTAGTAATGGAGAAAGAAGTGCTTGCCTAAGATGCTGAAAGAGGTTGATACTTTACGAAAATCGTCCTTTTAAGTCTTGTATTTATTAAACATATTGATAACCCTGCTTCTAAGCACAAACTTAGAATCAGGGTTTTTAAGTTCATAAACCATTCGTTTTTAGACCGCTGCCAGCTTGCCATGTAATAATAATATTAACTCTTTGATTTCTATTCACTAAATTTCCTTTAGTTTTGCCAAGATACTATTCAAAGCTCCTTCGAGGCTTTAGTCAGAAAACACAGTTGAATGAATAAAATAAGCGCAGCCATAACAGGCATTCAGGGTTACGTCCCGGAATACATCCTCACCAATGCTGAGCTGGAAACCATGGTCGATACTAATGATGAATGGATTACCAGCAGAACCGGCATTAAAGAACGCAGAATTTTAAAAGGAGAAAACCAGGGAACTTCTGTTATCGGCATAAAAGCTGTGCAAGGTTTGCTGGAAAAAACCAAAATTTCGGCCTCGGAAATAGACCTTATCATTTGCGCAACCACCACAGCAGATATGCCTTTCCCTGCGACTGCCAATATCATAGGTGATGCCATTGGCGCAAAAAATGCATTTGGCTATGACCTTCAAGCTGCCTGCTCAGGGTTGTTATTTGCCTTGACTACAGGTTCTCAGTTTATCGAAACTGGCAAGTATAAAAAGGTTGTAGTCGTTGGTGCCGATAAAATGTCTTCAATAGTTGACTATCAAGACCGCTCTACCTGCATCATCTTTGGCGACGGAGGCGGGGCCGTTCTACTGGAACCTACTCATGAAGCCGTCGGAGTTATGGACTCAATCTTAAGAAGCGATGGAGCAGGTGCTCAGCATCTGCATATGAAGGCAGGAGGAAGCCGCAGGCCTGCCACCCATGCCACTGTAGACGCCAAAGACCACTATGTTTTTCAGGAAGGTGCCGCTGTATTTAAATTTGCGGTCACTAATATGGCCGAGGTAAGTGCCAACATTATGGAAAGAAACCACCTTTCTGCAGATGACATTGCATGGCTTGTGCCGCACCAGGCCAATAAACGAATTATTGATGCTACGGCCACACGTATAGGGGTAGGCTCCGACAAGGTGATGCTTAATATTCATAAATATGGCAATACAACAAGCGGCACGATCCCACTGTGCCTATGGGAGTATGAAAAACAACTTAAAAAAGGTGACAACTTAATTCTTGCGTCATTTGGCGGCGGCTTCACATGGGGTTCCGTGTGGATTAAATGGGCTTATGATGGTAAATAATAGCTTGTTGTTTCTTAATAATATATTTGATTTGTAACTTCGTTCAAATTCATCAAATTATGGCAAGTACTGCAGATTTTAAAAACGGACTTTGT
>JBGSXH010000685.1:0-2496 GCA_041751515.1 Cyclobacteriaceae bacterium
CAGCGTCAATAATCTGCTGCTGAGCCGACATTTGCAAGCCAGGATACAAAGGCAGTGAAAGGCATTCGCTTGCCCATTTTTCTGCTACCGGACAATTTTCTTTAACATAAGCCGACATGGACTGCAGTGCGGTCAAAGCTCGTGGATAATGCAGACTTGTCTGAATGCCTTTCTTCGCTAAATGCTGCTCAAGCAAGTCCCTTTCCGCACAGCGCAGCACATACAGATGATATACGGCAAATGGCTGAAAACTGTCCGGCAGTTTTATCGGCAAATGCTGCAATGCCGTGGTGTACTGCTCCGCCAGTAATCTTCTCTGTTGGTTATAATAGGGTAAACGAGGAAGTTTAACATTTAGCACCGCTGCCTGCATTGCATCCATCCGGTAATTATCTCCTGGAATGATGTGGTGATGTCGCGCTGTCTGCCCGTGGTTGGCCAACAATCGCACCCGGTCTGCCAGATGATTGTTGCTGCTTAATACGGCCCCTGCATCCCCTATTGCTCCGAGGTTTTTGGTGGGATAAAAACTAAAAGCAGCCATGTCTCCAAAAGTCCCTGCAAAGCTATTCCTATATGCGCCATGCGCCTGGGCACAGTCCTCTATCAGAGCGCAATTGTGCTTTTTGGCCAACTCCTGCCAGGGAGCCATTTCGCATAAGAATCCGTATAAATGGACAATAATAATTGCTTTTGGATTTTCTTTCTGACAGCATTTATCAGCTGCTTCCAGACGCATACAGCCCGTATTTTTGTCAATATCAACAAATACAGGAATTGCACCCAAAGCGATAACAGCCTCGGCCGTCGCCACCCAGGTGAGCGCCGGCACAAGCACTATGTCACCAGGTTGAATATGAATGGACTGTAAACACAATTTTAAAGCTGCCGTGCCACTGGAACAGGCAATGACCTGCTGATTATTCCCATGGAATGCTGCAAAGCTACTTTCAAAGTCATTGACATGTTTGCCCCCTAAATACTGCCCATCCTCCAATACCTCCAATACTTTACTTTGTATTGGCGCTCGCATCGCTTCATCAGCATGGGGATCAAAAAAAGGAATATCGTATGGTTTTGCACTGCTCATTTACTGCGCATTCCCGGTTGATGAAAATTTATTCATAATTGTTGCCAGCCTTTTGGCAAGTTCCCGACGGTCATAAGCTTGTAAATCACGCTGCACTGTAGCTAAATTCCCCGACTTCCATTGGTCATACGCTGACTCAATGACTTTAGACATTGTCTGTTTATCCTGACTGTCAATCACCCAGCCCGCGGCATGCTTATGTATTATTTTAGCCGGCTCACTTTGCAGACTACCAATGTACAGGATGGGTCTGCCGGTAGCCAGGTATTCAAAAAGCTTTGCTGGAATAAGTTGATTTGCATTGCCGGTATTGTTAGAAAGCAATAGCAAAACGGAAGCCTTTCCTGCATTTTGCATTATTGCCTGTTGCGGTAAATATCCTCCAAATGTAAAGTGCTGATACAAAATAGGATACACCTGCATCTTTTGCTGCAATGCATCAGACATAATTCCGGCAATCTTCAGCGAAAAATACCTTTGCCTTTCCTCGTCTCTGGTCAGCCAATCTTCTAGCACCTCCCAAAATGGCAGCGGATTACGCATTTCGTTAAGCAGTCCATAATATGCAATTTCAAAACGATCCTGCCTAATTTTGATATTGTTGATGCTAAGCTGCTCTAAATCCACACCATTGGTGATGACCTCGGTGTGGCGGGCTCCCAGTCTTTTAAAATCTTTGGCCATGCTATCACTCACCGTAAGCACCACATTGGCATTTTTCAGCACTTTGGCCTCCAAGCTGTTATGAATGAACTGCGCCAGTTTTCCCACCCGCAGTTTAGACAACAAGTCCCATTGCGACCAGGGGTCCCTGAAATCTGCCAACCAGGGGATGCCGGTCTTTTTATGCAGCGTCTTGCCTATTAAATGCACACTGTGGGGCGGGCCTGTAGTAATAATCATATCTACCGGACTTTCGTCCAGAAACCTGCTAAGAAATCCAGCTGATGGACGAATCCAAAACATTCGAGCGTCAGGGATAAACAAATTACCTCTGAGCCAAACGATCATTTTGTCTTTCCAGTTTTGCTTATCTTTCTCAAGAACAGTTCCCTGCTGCAATTTTGGACTTTTCTGAGCAGACCTAAAATAATTTAACAATTTAAAGGGTTCCCATATAGGAAATTTTAACACTTCCGTTTCCTGCGGAATATCTGCTAGTAAGCGTTCATCTTTCAATTCAAAGTCAGGGGCCTCAGGTGTGAACACAATCGATTGCCAGCCGTTTTCAGGCAGATATTTGACAAACTTCAGCCATCGCTGTACGCCAACGCCACCGCTTGGAGGCCAGTAGTAAGTTATAATTAAAGCTTTTTTCATGCGCTAACCTGCAGGTTAATAGCTGCTATATTAACATAAAACAATTTCAAAGCAGTGAAAAATTAACTAATATTGATGTTGAAAAA
>JBGSXH010000686.1:0-2701 GCA_041751515.1 Cyclobacteriaceae bacterium
TGCCTGACCAATTTTATTTCTTACTTCCTGACTAGGGTTTGTTTTTAAAAATTCCCCCATATGAAGACCGTCCAGCCAGTCCATAGTAATGATTCTCTCTGAAGATAGCTCCGGATAATATTTCGAAAACCGCAGATCGGGAATATGACTGCAGGCTTCTGAAATTTCAACACTCCTCCTGAGCTCTAACAGATAATCTGTTTCCTCCAGCAGCTTAGTCTCCACTTCTTCCATGTACATGTCCAGCTCCTTCCCTGAAATATTGAGCAATCGCATGGCGAAAGGTTTTACCAGTTTCAGATCCGAGCTAACACTATCTGCCACGCCAGGATACTGAATTTTTACAGCAAGCTGCTTTTCTCCTAAAGTTGCTTTATGTACTTGTCCAATCGAAGCTGCATTGACTGCATTCTTAGTAAAAGAGTCAAACATATCCGTCGGCGACTTTTGAAAACTCTTTTGAAAGGTTTTCACAACCAAAGGATACGATAGTGGCGGTGCAGCGTACTGTGCCATTGTAAATTTATCCTGGTAAGCACGGGGCAAAAGATTCTTGTCCATGCTCATCATTTGGGCAACTTTTAAGGCACTTCCCTTCAATTCGCTTAAGGATTCGTAGATATCACCGGCATTAGAACTATCCAACTCATCTCTCGAGAGATTTTTATCGAAAACTCTCTTGGTATAATGTTTTATATAATTACCACCAACCTTGGCACCAGTGGAAATAAACCTACCTGCCCGCGCCACTTTCCCAGTGGGTATCTTTGATTGTTCTTTCATTTGTATATGATTATTGTTATTGCCCACATCCCTTGGCAGTTTCCTGCAGGATCTATAAGAACAAAGCCCACACTATCCAAGAAGTATAATAAGAATTCCTCGGTTAGTATTTTGCCTCACTCAAGTAGATCTACTGGTTTAGGCGATTATCGTCTGTTTTGAAAAATAAATTTGGCAAAATCTACCATGGAGTCGATGGGGCCTCTACCCATAAGATCAAAGGACAGATGTACTGCTTTTTCAATCGCAGCATCAGTTTTTTCAAACCCTTTAGAGGTATCTTTTACCCAGAAGTTGACCACGAAGATTAACTGTAGCCACAAACCGTCTTTATACTTATTGCTGAAATAAGGCCTGTCTGCCACCTCTTCCGTTTCTTTACCTTCCTGAATAATATCATTAGCAAAAGTTAAGAATTCGGTTTTGAGACCACGAAATATTGGTGGTGTTTTAGAAGATCGCTGCATCTTGTGAAGTTTCAAAAGCACGTAGGATCGTCTTTCTTTTAACACTTCAATGAATGTGAAGTAAAATGCGAGTAGTTTTTCTCTGGCACTGTACTCCATAAATATTGGATCATTATGAAGCCTGGCAATGGTATCCTGAGCGAAAAATTTCCAGATATCTTCCTCTATAGCTTCAAAGCTGTTGAAGTGTTCATAAAATTCATTTTCTTTGATTTTTATGCTCTTGGTAAATTTATAAATTGAGACGGGAACGTGACCCTCTTCCAACAGATGATTGATATAAGCTTCACGTACCAAAGAAGGAAGATCCTTCTTTACACTTCCTTTTTTATCAGTTGTTTTCTTACTTTCTTTTTCCATGTGTACCTAACACATAAAAGGGCAAATAAGTTGGAATTTTTGTCTATTCTTTTAAAAAATATCATAAACAAAAAAGCCGACTTTGTAAGTTAGATTCAATCTTGCAAATGCCGGCAGAAAAGTACGCATTGTCTTGTCTCCTGGACAATCAATTTACTCCTATTGTTTTCAAATGTTTGAGGTAAGGATCAAACTCGTGACCTCGCATGTAATTTATTTTTAGCACCTGCTCTTTCTTTGTTTCAAACCAGATTTCTATTGACTCACCATATAATCTATATAAAGATATTTCCAAATGCCTGAAGTCAGACCTGGATACAAAATCTCCTTCGTTGATGATGAACCGCGCCTTGTCTTCCAGTTCAGTAGCACTATTGTCTAAATTTTCCATATACATATCATTTAAGTTCTTCTGTAAAGTAATTGAAAATGATCTTCACAAACTTTTAAAAGCCAATTGAAACGTGTTTCAGGTAAGTTTATCTACTGAATTGGATTAACTCAGTGTGTCAGCGTCCCTTCTGAAATGTTATAAAAACGATTATCCCTTCAAAATCAGCCTGAAGGGAGCATAGCATTTGCACATTAATCATAATGGCATCAATGCGTTTCGTTATACTATTGTAATGATTGCGGAAAAATGGTAGGATAATCATGGAATTTGCCAGCTCGATTAACAAACTGACTTACAGTTGCTAGGATTTACCCGGCAAAGTCTGATAAACGCGCAAAGAGATTAAGAAAATAAGACTCCATGCTCCATAAGTAACGTATTCACTCGTCTCCCTGAAAGAGAACATTAGCACAATTGTAAGCAGAATTGAGAGGAGACCTAGTACATAGGATTTGCTAAAAATATTCATAACTGGAATGTTTAAAAAGTGCCTCTATGTATAAATAATGTGTTATTGATCATAATGTTATCAACAATTACTGCCTTTGAATACAGCAAAAGTCATAAAAGTAACCTACCTTTAAGATTATCAATTGGTTATACACTGGCCTTAAACCAAACTTTTTTTTGAAATAAATTAAGATTTTTAAACGCAAACAACCACATGACACGTCCTGCAATTATTGAAGAAGATGCC